>NZ_JAXOFX010000007.1:0-199471 GCF_034427655.1 Robertmurraya mangrovi | reverse complement strand
GGATAAGTGCTGAAAGCATCTAAGCATGAAGCCCCCCTCAAGATGAGATTTCCCATAGCGCAAGCTAGTAAGATCCCTGAAAGATGATCAGGTAGATAGGTCAGAGGTGGAAGCATGGTGACATGTGAAGCTGACTGATACTAATCGATCGAGGACTTAACCATTTTATTGGTGATTACTCGAATTCTCCTTCTTCAATCATTATCTAGTTTTGAGGGAATAAGAAATTTCCTCTTGAAATCAATTTGATTTTATGTATAATTATAATAGTCTGGTGGCGATGGCGAGAAGGTCACACCCGTTCCCATACCGAACACGGAAGTTAAGCTTCTCAGCGCCGATGGTAGTTAGGGGCTGTCCCCTTGTGAGAGTAGGACGTCGCCAGGCTTTTTTAAACGGAGGATTAGCTCAGCTGGGAGAGCACCTGCCTTACAAGCAGGGGGTCGGCGGTTCGATCCCGTCATCCTCCACCAAGAATTTTTTACGGAACTTAGTGGAGTAAAATCCTTAATTCTCTTTAACTTTTAATCTTAATATGCCGGTGTAGCTCAGTTGGTAGAGCAACTGACTTGTAATCAGTAGGTCGTGGGTTCGACTCCTATCGCCGGCACCATTATTATTTTTGTACGAGCCATTAGCTCAGCCGGTAGAGCAACGAGCAATACTACTTGAATTGCTTCGAGTTGTACCCATCGAGCCGCTTCTTGAGTAATCTTCCTGAGATGGGGACATCGTAGATGCCTGAATTCAGTGAAGAATGAAAGTATAAAGCCAAATATTATTGAGAGCCATTAGCTCAGTCGGTAGAGCATCTGACTTTTAATCAGAGGGTCGGAGGTTCGAGTCCTCCATGGCTCATCAAACTTTTTTTGCAATAGCAAAGGAAGTTTACTTAATTACATTGCGGGTGTGGCGGAATTGGCAGACGCACTAGACTTAGGATCTAGCGCCGCAAGGCGTGGGGGTTCGACTCCCTTCACCCGCACCATATTTGCTCTTCTAGTAAACAATTTACCAAAAATAATGTAACGCGGAAGTAGTTCAGTGGTAGAACACCACCTTGCCAAGGTGGGGGTCGCGGGTTCGAATCCCGTCTTCCGCTCCAAGAAATGCCGGGGTGGCGGAACTGGCAGACGCACAGGACTTAAAATCCTGCGGTAGGTGACTACCGTACCGGTTCGATTCCGGTCCTCGGCACTTAACTTTTTTGCAATAGCAAAAAAAAGTTGTTTTAAAGCGAAAGCTGAAGGTTTATTATGCGCCCGTAGCTCAATTGGATAGAGCGTCTGACTACGGATCAGAAGGTTATGGGTTCGACTCCTTTCGGGCGCGCCATTAGTTATCGGGGAGTAGCTCAGCTTGGTAGAGCACTTGGTTTGGGACCAAGGGGTCGCAGGTTCGAATCCTGTCTTCCCGATCATTAGTACTTTTATATGGGGCCTTAGCTCAGCTGGGAGAGCGCCTGCCTTGCACGCAGGAGGTCAGCGGTTCGATCCCGCTAGGCTCCACTTAGATTTTTTTTCGTAACGTAGTGGAGAAAAAAGAATCTACATTAATTCACTCACGAAACGGAGTGTAGTGAAAAGAATCTTCCTGAATTTTTTAATATTTCATTTTGGCGGTGTAGCTCAGCTGGCTAGAGCGTACGGTTCATACCCGTGAGGTCGTGGGTTCGACTCCCTCCGCCGCTACCAAAATGGACCTTTAGCTCAGCTGGTTAGAGCAGACGGCTCATAACCGTCCGGTCGTAGGTTCGAGTCCTACAAGGTCCACCATTAACATTTTACGGAGGTATACCCAAGTCCGGCTGAAGGGATCGGTCTTGAAAACCGACAGGCGGGTCAAACCGCGCGGGGGTTCGAATCCCTCTACCTCCTCCATTTATTTTACAAAAAAATAATGTTAATACTATTATCGCGGGGTGGAGCACGATCGAATATGCTTCTTCGATTACTCTACAGCGCACCGATTGAGCCACTTCTTGAGATTTTTTCTGAAATCGGGGCGGTTAATCGGAATAGTCTATGCTTAAACAAAGAGCATGTGCAATATGAAATTAATACTATTATCGCGGGGTGGAGCAGTCTGGTAGCTCGTCGGGCTCATAACCCGAAGGTCGCAGGTTCAAATCCTGTCCCCGCAATAATCCATCTTAAGTGGTCCCGTGGTGTAGCGGTTAACATGCCTGCCTGTCACGCAGGAGATCGCGGGTTCGATTCCCGTCGGGACCGCCATTTACGGCTCAGTAGCTCAGTTGGTAGAGCAAAGGACTGAAAATCCTTGTGTCGGCGGTTCGATTCCGTCCTGAGCCACCATTTGAATTTATCCTTATGTAAGACCATGGCGATTGTGGCGAAGTGGTTAACGCATCGGATTGTGGTTCCGACATTCGTGGGTTCGATTCCCATCAGTCGCCCCATTTATAGTAACGCGGGTGTAGTTTAATGGTAAAACCTCAGCCTTCCAAGCTGATGTCGTGGGTTCGATTCCCATCACCCGCTCCATTTGGGCCTATAGCTCAGCTGGTTAGAGCGCACGCCTGATAAGCGTGAGGTCGATGGTTCGAGTCCATTTAGGCCCACCAGTATAGATTATATTATTCCGCAGTAGCTCAGTGGTAGAGCATTCGGCTGTTAACCGAACGGTCGTAGGTTCGAGTCCTACCTGCGGAGCCATATGGGGAAGTACTCAAGAGGCTGAAGAGGCGCCCCTGCTAAGGGTGTAGGTCGGGTAACCGGCGCGAGGGTTCAAATCCCTCCTTCTCCGCCATATATTTGGCCCATTGGTCAAGCGGTTAAGACACCGCCCTTTCACGGCGGTAACACGGGTTCGAATCCCGTATGGGTCATTACAAAAAGAGTTGTTGCTTATGCAGCAACTCTTTTTGTTTATTTCGGAAAATATGACTTAGTATAAAGCACAGAGTTGTTTGGAAGGGAAGGCACTTGACTCCTGCGGGATGGAGAGGAAGGTCGAGACCCCACAGACGGCACGTCGAGGAGGCTTGACTTCCTCCCCGCGGAAAGCGAGTGACTGGACCGGAAATCAACGGACAACCTTACTAAACCCATCAAAGTATGAGAACTAACCTAATAAAACGGGGACTGTGCTCAAAAGTCATTTTTATAATGACTTTTTGAACAGCCCCTTTTTGCTTTTCCTGCAAAAAAATAGTATCCGATATAAGTCCTATCTATAGTCCGCATGTGACTAATAAGTCTGTATGCAGAAATCATACATAACTCCCAAAGCAACAAATTCCAACGAGTTAATCCTCCAATTAAACCTATTCACTCATACAAAAATACTATTATTGTCAAAATATTTTAACCATTCATAAATATCTTTTTTTATTAGTATTACAAAATTTCTTTCATAAATTCCGTTGTAAGTGACTAAAATTTATTATTCAATGAAAAATATTTTTTCTTTCAATTATCAAATTTGTAGAAGAAATTATAGGGGAATGCTGTCGAATGAACGAGAAGTTCAATATTTTCTCCCGACATATAGCAGATTGTTGTAGAAACTGTCTTAAAATTTAAAAAACTTTTACAAGGATATTAAAATACTTCCTAGAATAATACAGGAAAGTGAAAGAAATTAAAGAGTAGGGCGGGGAATAGAGTGTCAGTCGATTTATTGATTCCGACCAATTACCAAGTGCATCTGTTCCATGAGGGGAATTACTTCGAGAGTTATCGGTTGTTTGGAGCACATGTAATTCATACGAATAACAAATTATGCACCCGTTTTTGTGTATGGGCACCAAATGCCAAGAACGTTCAGTTATTGGGGGATTTTAATAGCTGGAACGGAACGGGATACAGTTTTGAAAAATTGAATAACGAAGGAATATGGATGCTCATTGTTGAGCAAGACCTTGAGGGTTCCTATTATAAGTATGAAATCACCACATCAAACGGTGAAAAGTTAATAAAGTCAGATCCATTTGCTTTTTATTCAGAGGTTCGTCCGAATACTGCATCCATTGTATATACACTAGATGGCTATCAGTGGAAGGATCAGCGATGGTTACAAATGAAGAATAGAAAGAAAGTGTACTCTAATGCAATGGTTATTTACGAGTTACATATTGGTTCGTGGAAGAAAAAAGAGGACGGAACGTTTCTGACGTATTGTGAGTTAGCGAATGATTTAATACCATATGTTCTTGATCATGGTTTTACACATATTGAGTTGTTACCTCTTGTTGAGCATCCGCTCGATATTTCTTGGGGTTATCAAGGGACTGGTTATTACTCGGTTACTAGTCGTTATGGGACTCCTCATGATCTCATGTACTTTATTGATCTCTGTCATCAAAATAATATTGGTGTCATTATGGACTGGGTTCCTGGACATTTTTGTAAGGATGAGCATGGACTCCACCGCTTTGATGGTACGTATTTATATGAATACGAAACCGTTATGGATAGAGAAAATTTTACTTGGGGAACAGCAAACTTTGATCTTGGAAAAACAGAAGTACAGAGTTATTTAATATCTAACGCTAGATTTTGGATGGAATACTATCATATCGATGGATTTCGTGTAGATGCTGTATCTAACATTATTTTTTGGCCGAACTCAGAAAACAAAGAGAATACATTTGGTACTGACTTTTTAAAGAAATTGAACAAAACGGTTTTTCATTATGATTCGAGTGTACTAATGATAGCCGAAGATTCTACAGATTGGCCACAGGTGACTGCCCCTATTCATTATGGAGGCTTAGGATTTAATTATAAATGGAATATGGGGTGGATGAACGACATTTTGGATTATATGGAGAGCCATCCTAATGAACGTTCAAAGCTTCACGAAAAAGTAACCTTTTCTCTCATGTATGCTTTCTCGGAGAATTTTGTCTTACCTTTTTCACATGATGAAGTTGTGCATGGAAAGAAATCACTTTTAAATAAAATGCCAGGAGACTATTGGGAAAAATTTGCTCAACTAAGGCTATTACTAGGATTTATGATGGCCCACCCTGGAAAAAAACTGTTGTTTATGGGCTTTGAGTTCGGACAGTTTTCTGAATGGAAGGATAAAGAACAATTAGATTGGAATCTATTAGATTTTGAGATGCATAGGAAGACAAATGATTATGTGAAAGAGTTAATGAAAATTTACAAGCGTTCAAAACCTTTGTTTGAGCTAGATCACCTTTCTGAAGGGTTTGAATGGATTGATGTTCATAACTATAATCAGTCTATTTTCTCCTTTATTCGAAAGGGAAATTTAGAGGATGACTTCTTAGTTATTGTATGTAATTTTAAAAATCACACATATGAAGACTACATAGTGGGTGTTCCAAAAGCAGGGTCATATAGAGAAGTTTTTAACAGCAATGAGATCCAGTTTGGTGGAACTGGAGTAGTTAATAAAAAGGTCATACTCGCAGAAGATAAAGTGTTTCATGGAAAGCCATTTTCAATCAAGATGACAATCCCACCATTTGGGATTTCTATATTACGACCAGTAAAGCATCGGAAGGAGAGGAAGGGTAATGGTAAAGAAGAAGTGCGTAGCAATGTTATTAGCAGGAGGAAAGGGAAGCAGGCTTAGCTCTTTAACTAAAAGTTTAGCAAAACCAGCCGTACCATTTGGAGGAAAGTATAGAATTATAGATTTTACTTTAAGTAATTGTACGAATTCTGGTATTGATACAGTGGGTGTGTTAACGCAATATCAGCCTCTAGTTTTGAATTCATATATCGGTATAGGTAGTGCTTGGGATCTCGATCGCAAAAACGGAGGGGTTACAGTCCTTCCTCCTTATAGTGAATCTTCCGAGGTTAAATGGTATACAGGAACAGCTAGTGCCATTTATCAAAATATGAATTATTTAAAACAGTACGATCCAGAGTATGTGCTCATTTTATCTGGTGATCACATTTATAAAATGGATTATGAACTTATGCTTGAGTATCATATTGAAAAAGGATCAGATGTTACGATTTCGGTTATTGAGGTTCCATGGGAAGAAACTAGTCGCTTTGGGATTATGAATACTAACCAAGATATGAGAATAACCGAGTTTGATGAAAAGCCACAATTTGCCAAAAATAATTTAGCTTCGATGGGTATATATATTTTTAACTGGTCTATTTTAAAGGACTATTTGGAAATGGATGATCGTAATCCTGAATCTAGCCATGACTTTGGTAAAGATGTGATTCCTCTATTATTAGATGAGAAAAAGAAACTATTTGCTTATCCATTCAGTGGATATTGGAAAGACGTGGGGACAGTTAAGAGTCTGTGGGAAGCCAATATGGATCTCCTAGATGAAAACTGTGAACTAAATTTATTTGATTATAATTGGAGAATTTACTCAGTTAACCCTAATCATCCGCCTCAGTATATTTCTCCTGAAGCAGAAGTGACTGAATCCCTCATTAACGAAGGGTGTACAGTTGAAGGTGACGTAGAGAAATCCGTTTTATTTCAAGGGGTAAAAGTTGAAAGTGGTTCAATGGTTCGAGAATCTGTTATTATGCCAGATGCTATTGTAGGGAGAAACTGCTTTATCGAAAAAGCGATTGTACCTTCAAATATGAAAGTACCAGATGGAACAGTGATTAGGGCTTCGACAGAGATAGATGAGATAGTCCTAGTTACAGAAGAGATGTTGAAAGAAATTTATTCTTAATAATAAGCTTAGTACATGTTGATTTTGGGAAATAAGAGATAAAACTTGGGGTGATCTAGTTGAGTAATAAATTACTGGGAGTTATTGATGCTACAACTTATCATGAAGATTTAGAGGAACTGATTCTTCATCGTTCACTTGCTGCGGTACCGTTCGGTGGAAGATATCGTTTAATCGATTTTATATTATCTAATATGGTGAATTCAGGTATTAAAAGTGTTGCTATTTTTCCAAAGTTTCAATACCGTTCACTAATGGATCATTTAGGGTCAGGAAAAAACTGGGATTTAAATAGAAAAAGAGATGGCCTTTTCTTTTTTCCTTCACCGATTATAGATGGTTCAAGTAAGGGAATTGGTTCTTTTAATCATTTTGCCGCTAATATAGATTTTTTCCATAGAAGTACACAAGAGTACGCTTTAATTTCAAATTGTTTTACTGTGTTCAATATGAATTTTAAACCAGTGCTCAAATGGCATGTGAACAGTGGCTGTGATATTACTGAGATTAGAAATAATAGTAAGTCACTCCAAATGTATTTGGTGAAAACTTCTTTGCTAATGGACTTAATCGAAAACCGAGATATGACTGGTTATACATGTATGCGAGATGTTGTAACAGATATCAATCATGCTTATAAACTATGTCACTATGAATATAGTGGGTATGCGAAGCAAATTGATTCCATTCAAGCTTATTACGAAACAAGTATGAATCTCCTTAAACCTGATGTATGGAAACAACTGTTTTTAAAGGATCAGCCTATTTACACGAAAGTAAAAGATGAACCACCCACACGGTATTTAAAGGGTGCTTTTGTACGAAATTCAATGATTGCAAATGGATGTCTCATTGAAGGTAATGTGGAAAATAGCCTGATTTCGAGAGCAGTTAAGATTGGTAAAGGGTCTACTGTGAAAAATTGTATTATTATGCAGAAGAGTCAAATTGGTGAAAATTGTGTGTTAGAATCGGTGATTTTAGACAAGGATGTAAAGATAGAGCCTGGTACTATTATGATTGGTTCTGTTGAGTCACCTTATGTTATACGTAAAGGAACAATACAAGGGGCGTTGATGAAGTCGTGAAAGTATTATTTGCTGTTTCTGAATGTGTTCCATTTATAAAATCAGGTGGACTTGCAGATGTTGCAGGTTCACTTCCGAAAGAATTAAAGAAACTCGGAACAGAAGTTAGAGTCATCCTTCCTAAATATGGAACGATTTCAGAAGAGCTTTTGAAAACAAGCAGTAAGATAGCAGAATTTACAGTGAATGTAGGCTGGAGAAAACAGTATTGTGGAATAGAGGAAGTGACATTTGAGGGAGTTACTTTCTATTTAGTTGACAATGAATACTATTTTAAGCGTAATCAGCTTTATGGGTTCTTTGACGATGGTGAACGTTTTGCCTACTTTAACCGAGCTGTTTTAGAAAGTTTATCACATCTAAACTATTTTCCAGATGTCATTCATTGTCATGATTGGCATACTGGAATGATTCCTTTTTTACTAAGAGTGGAATATCAAAGTCGAAAAGGCTATGAATTTATACGAACGGTATTCACCATTCATAACCTGCAATTTCAAGGCATTATGCCACAAGGGGCTTTAGGAGATTTATTGGGGTTAGAGGATAAATACTTTAATTCTGATCAATTGGAGTTTTATGGACACATCAACTTTATGAAGGCAGCGATTGTGGCAGCAGATAAAATTTCAACGGTAAGCCCTACCTATATGAAAGAAATACAAACAGACTATTATGGAGAAAAGTTGAATGGTCTTCTCGAACGAAGAGCTAGTGATTTAGAAGGCATTGTAAATGGTATAGATGATGAATTTTATAATCCTGATTCAGATTCATATTTGACTAAAACGTATAATCCTACAACATTGAAAAATAAAAGAATAAATAAACTCGATATACAACGTCGATTTGGACTTCCAGAAAAGGATATTCCTTTAATGGTGATGATTACTCGATTAACTCAACAAAAGGGACTTGATCTTGTAAAATGTGTGTTTCAAGAAATCATGTCTGAAGAAATCCAATTTATTGTTCTAGGCACAGGTGACCCTGCCTTTGAAGACTATTTCAGAACGATGGAATATCACTATCCAGAACAGTTTAAAGCGTATATTGGGTTCGATGAAGGCTTAGCTCACCAAATTTATGCTGCGGGCGATATGTTTTTAATGCCTTCTCTATTTGAACCATGTGGATTAGGACAAATGATTGCGATGCGATATGGTTCCATTCCTATTGTCAGGGAAACGGGTGGTCTAAATGATACCGTATACTCATATGATGAGTATTCAGGCAAAGGTAATGGTTTTACTTTTACTAATTTTAATGCCCACGATATGTTGTTTACAATTCGAAGAGCTATAAAGTTCTACCAACAAAAAAGAACGTGGAATAGTCTTGTGAAAAATGCAATGAACATCGACCATAGTTGGGCCCAATCTGCATTTAAGTATAATCACCTTTATGCTGAAATCATTTCCAGGAGTGAGAGTCATGTTTTCTAATAAGACCGAGTTTAAGGAAGTGTTTTTACAAAGGCTTGAGATGACTTGTGGAAAGAGCTTTAAAGAGAGCTCTAAACGAGATCGTTATCAAACATTAGGAAATATGATTCGTGAATATGTTAGTTCTAATTGGATCAAAACAAATGAGAAGTACCGTTCAGCTAAGGAAAAACAAGTGTATTATTTATCTATAGAATTTTTATTAGGAAAGCTTTTAAGGCATAATCTCCTAAACTTAGGGGTTGACCAAGTGGTACAGGAAGGCTTATCAGAACTAGGAATCAATCTCGATGATTTAGAAGAGGTTGAGGCTGATGCAGCTCTTGGAAATGGCGGTCTTGGTAGGCTGGCAGCATGCTTTCTAGATTCCTTAGCCTGCTTAAATCTTCCAGGACATGGTTGTGGAATACGCTATAAACATGGTCTGTTTGAGCAAAAGATTGTCGATGGATATCAAGTTGAATTACCCGAACAGTGGCTACGAAATGGCCATGTTTGGGAGGTTAGGAAAGCAGATTTATCTATTGAAGTCCCATTTTGGGGGAAGGTTGAAACGTTAGAGAAAGATGGGCGTCTTACTTTTAGACATGTAGATGCTGAAACGATTACAGCGGTTCCTTATGATGTGCCAGTTGTCGGTTACAATACTGATACTGTCAATACATTAAGGCTATGGAGTGCTGAGCCATCCCCTTACCTTGTTCATAAAGATATCATGAAATATAAACGAGAGACGGAAGCAGTTTCAGATTTTTTATATCCTGATGACACTCATGATGAAGGAAAAATATTAAGACTAAAACAGCAGTATTTCCTTGTTTCTGCAAGTATTAGATCCATTATACGTGCTTACCGAAAGCAGTTTAATAGAATAGAAGATTTACATGAACATGTAGGGATTCACATTAACGACACTCATCCAGTGCTAGCCATACCAGAACTCATGCGTGTTTTATTAGATGAAGAAAATTTGGGTTGGGAAGAGGCTTGGCATATTACTACTCAAACTATCTCCTACACGAATCACACCACTTTAGCTGAAGCTTTAGAGAAATGGCCCATTAGAATTTTCCAACCATTATTACCAAGAATCTATATGATTGTAAATGAAATCAATGAGCGTTTTTGTCAGCAACTATGGCAGAAATATCCTGGTGAATGGAATCGAATCGAAAATATGGCCATTATTGCACATGATCAGGTGAAAATGGCACATCTAGCAATCGTGGGATCACACAGTGTAAATGGTGTAGCTGAGATTCATACAGAAATATTAAAAAAACGAGAAATGAACTCTTTTTATCAGCTGTATCCAGAAAAATTTAATAATAAAACAAATGGAATTACTCATAGAAGATGGCTGTTAAAATCAAATCCAAAGCTAACAAATCTCATTTGTGAAGGAATCGGGGATTCGTGGATAAGTAAGCCAGATCAACTTTTAGAGCTTGAAGGCTATCAGGATGATCCCGCCTTTTTAGATCAGTTGTTTATGGTTAAACAAGAGAACAAAATCAAGTTAGCTGCTCGTATTAAGGAACAAACCGGAATAAATGTTGATATAACATCTATATTTGACATTCAAGTGAAGCGACTCCATGCATATAAAAGGCAATTACTAAATATTTTACACATTATGTATTTATACAACCGCATAAAAGAAGACTCATCATTTACGATGTATCCACGTACTTTTATCTTTGGGGCTAAGGCGTCACCTGGTTATTATTACGCCAAAAAAATTATTAAGCTGATTAATTCAGTAGCCGATAAAGTAAATAATGATCCTGTAGTAAGAGGACAAATTAGAGTTGTTTTCTTAGAAAATTACCGCGTATCTCTTGCAGAGGAGATCTTCCCAGCAGCAGATGTGAGTGAGCAAATCTCTACTGCAAGTAAAGAGGCTTCTGGTACTGGAAACATGAAGTTTATGATGAACGGGGCTTTAACTGTAGGTACATTAGATGGAGCCAACATTGAGATAAAAGAAATGGTCGGAGATGACAATATTTTTATTTTTGGATTAACTGCGGAAGAGGTATTAGATTATTATCAAAATGGTGGATATCGTTCATTTGAGTATTACCATCATGATAAGAGAATACGCACAGTGGTAGACCAGTTAACGAATGGATTTTTTGAGGACGTTGAAGATGAGTTTGAGATGATTTCAGATTCGCTCATTATGGAAAACGATCAATACTTTGTTTTAAGAGATTTTGCTTCTTATATTGATGTTCAAAAAGAAGTAGGACTAAAATATAAGGATCAGAACCAATGGTTGAAAATGAGTTTGTTAAATATTTCACGTTCGGGACATTTTTCTAGTGACCGGACTATTCAGCAATATGCGGATGATATTTGGAATATTAGGCCAGTGAATAAAAGACCATTAACTAAAAATTAGATCGTACAAAAAAGGCTTCTGCTAACTTAGCAGAAGCCTTTTTTCTAGTGTATAAACATTATAAGAAATAACCTAAGAAAAGACCAATTGATAATAAAAATCCGAAGATTGTATTTGTTTGTGCAGTTGCCTTCATTGCTGGCATCATTTGAATTGGAATGGTTTTACCGATAAAACCTTTCGTGGCCTTAATTGCTTTTGGAGCACTAATTACTACAATGGCTAACCAAGCAGAAGTATATCCCATTAAAATCAGTATGAATACCCAAGTATAGGAAACAATGAACATTCCAGCTAATAAGTAAATAGCCCCATTTCTTCCTAAAAGAATAGCTAATGTTTTGCGGCCAAACTCTTTATCTCCGTCCAAATCACGAATATTATTAGCTAATAGGATCGCACCAACTAAAATCACAATAGGGATAGAAACAAGGATACTTACGGCTGAAACTGTTCCTGTTTGGATGTAAAAAGAAATTAAAATAATCAGCATACCCATAAAGAAACCGGCTACAATTTCACCAAATGGTGTGTAAGCAATGGGAAGTGGTCCACCTGTATAAAAATATCCAGCGGCCATACAAATAAGACCAATTACTGCAAGCCACCAAGAACTATTCATACAAATGTATATTCCTAGTAGAATAGACAGACCATATAGACCAAATGCTAGATTTAATACCGTTTTTGCTCGAACACCATGCCTTACAATGGCCCCTCCGATACCTACGGAGTTTTCATGGTCTAAGCCACGTTTATAATCATAATACTCATTAAACATATTCGTTGCTGCTTGAATTAAAAGACTCGCAATCAACATCGCAAAAAATAAGCCAAAGTGGATATTTGTATCCTGAATGGCTAACGCTGTTCCTAATAAAACAGGAACAAAAGCTGCCGTTAATGTATGGGGTCTAGTTAATTGCCACCAAACTCTCCAATTTTTATTATTTACAGCAGGTGAAGAACTTGTCTGCGTCTGTGGTTGCATATAGTACTCTCCTCCCCTTTATAAAACCTATATATTTATTTAAAACCCTCTAGAGTTTACTACGAAAATCAATGAACTATACAATTTTATTTCGTAATGCGTAAAGAAAGCCCATCTATAAGTGTATGTAAATGAGCAACTAGTGTCAATGACTTTTTGCCCCTATATTAGGGTTCATTTTCCATCTAGGAAGACATGATAGCCAGATGATTCAACGGGCTTGAAGAAGGTAACACTAAAATAAAGTGTAACTACGGAAAACCTTATAATCACCCAAGTATGATTGAAATTTATATAATAAGGAAAATACTAGGGATTATGTGAGTACCTTTGTTGACATGTCTATATCATGAGGTGTATCTTAAAATAAGTTTAGACTGTATTTTGCAATAAACGTATAGTTAGAAACATAAAGAAAGATAATGGTCATACGGCTGTTATTGGGGGGATTTTTTTGGTTACCATTCAAGATACGGAGCTAAAAGAAGGGATCCATGAAGCTATACAGAAAGCGCACAAGCTTTCTACGCCCGTATTAGTCAGTGAGGTCCAAAAAATACATCAAATGGAACCACTTTCTTTTTTCAGAGCGGGAAAAGAGAGTTTTTTTGGTGAACGTTTTTTTTGGAAAGACCCTTCTGATAACATTTTTCTAGTTGGTTTAGGAATATGTAAACAAATTCAAACGGATCAGGATTCTGGCCGCTTTTTTCATGTTGAAAAAGAGTGGAAGCGTTTTACCGAAAATGGTTTAATTTTTAACAAATATAAAGAAGCAGCAACTGGCCCTATTATGTTTGGAGGGTTTTCATTTGATCCTCAAAAAACAAAAACTGATTTATGGTCAAAGTACTCAGATACCCTTTTTCATATACCTAAATATTTACTTACAGTAATTAATAATGAAACCTATTTAACAACGAATGTAATTTGCACTCAACATGATAATGAATCATTAGTTGAAAGAATTGTGAATGAAAGACTGTCGCTGCTTTCATTTATTGGCAAACCAAACTTTAGTGAAAATACTTTAGAAAAGAAACTAGAGATTAATCCGGAAGAGTGGAAACAATCAGTAACCGAGCTAGTTCAAGATTTGAAAACTGGGTCGTTAAAAAAGGCAGTTCTAGCTAGGGAATTGCGATTGGTTTTTAAGGATACCCTCTCAATTGAAACCATTGTATTCAATTTATTAAAGGAACAGCCTCGAAGCTTTATTTTTGCTTTTGAATCAAATGGTGATTGTTTTGTAGGTGCCTCTCCTGAAAGATTGGTCAAAAAAGAAGGAGAAGATTTGTTTTCTACCTGTTTAGCTGGTTCGATTGCCCGTGGTGATACAGACAATTTAGATGAGGAGCTGGGTAATCAACTCCTAACGGATGAGAAAAACTTATCCGAGCATCAGTTTGTTGTGGATATGATTAAGGAAGCGATGGAACAGGTATGTACAGAAGTTCATCTTCCCGAAAGACCAGCTTTAATGAAGATGAGAGATATTCAACACCTTTATACACCAGTTATAGGAAAAGGAAGCAAATCAAGCTCGTTATTACAGTTAGTTAATCTCCTTCATCCTACCCCTGCCCTTGGTGGTCTACCGAAAAAAGAAGCGGTTGAAAAAATTAGAGAAGTAGAAGAATTAGACCGTGGTTTTTATGCTTCACCACTTGGTTGGATGGATTATGAGGGAAATGGGGAGTTTATAGTCGCTATTCGCTCTGGATTAATTCAAGGAAGAGAAGCTTCACTTTTTGCAGGATGTGGAGTAGTTGCAGATTCTAATGCTGAAAGTGAATATCAAGAAACGAATATTAAGTTTCGTCCTATGCTTTCCGCGCTTGGAGGAATGGATAAATGAATCATCAGGAAGCTTTAACTTCATATATTGCAGCATTTGTTGCTGAATTAGTACAAACGGGGGTCAAGGATGTTGTTGTTAGTCCTGGCTCTCGTTCTACTCCTATGGCCATGATAATGGCAGAACATCCAGATTTAAATGTACATATACATGTTGACGAAAGGTCAGCTGCTTTTTTCGCATTAGGAATGGCGAAAGCATTAGGAAAACCTGTGGCTATCCTATGTACATCAGGAACAGCAGCGGCTAATTATTACCCTGCTGTTATCGAGGCGTATTACTCTAGAGTGCCACTAATCGTACTGACGGCTGATCGTCCTCATGAATTAAGAGATGTTGGTGCTCCGCAAGCAATTGATCAAATACATCTTTATGGTAAAAATGTAAAATGGTTCGTTGAGATGGCTCCACCGGAAAGTACGAAAGAGATGATTCGCTATGCTAGAATGGTCTGTGCTAGAGCAGTTGCAACTACTCACGCAGCTCCTTCTGGCCCGGTACATTTGAACTTTCCTTTTCGAGAACCTTTAATTCCGAATTTAGATAAAGAAGATCTATTTGACTTTCCTGAAAGGCTTGAAGGTTATGTAGATATCGAACAAGGTTCTTTATCTTTGAATGAGGATCAATTTAAAAAGTTGGCCGCTAGCTTAGCGAGTTATTCAAATGGACTTATCATTTGTGGGTCTATAGAAGATGAAAAGTTTGCTCAAGCTGTAACATCATTTGCCGAGACGATACAATTCCCAATCTTAGCGGATCCTTTATCCCAATTAAGAAGTGGAAAACACGATCTTACTAATATTATTGATACATATGATACTTTCCTTAAAAATGAGCATGCTAAGACTTCATTAAAGCCTGATATTATTATTCGTTTTGGTACGATGCCAGTATCGAAACCATTATCCATCTTCCTAAAAGAAAATGAAAATATCGATCAATGGATTATTGATGGTGGACAAGGTTGGCGTGATCCATCTCTTCTTAGCACCCATATGATTTATTGTAATGAAACCATTTTCTGTAACTCTTTATCAAATTTGGTAGCTAAAAAGTCTTCTTCCTCTTTTCTGAAAAAGTGGATCGAAGTAAATGCTTTTACAAAAGAGAACCTGAGCCGGATTAATGATACTGATGAAATAAGTGAAGGTAAGTTGTTTTATCAATTAATTGATTTACTTCCTCATGGGGCTACCCTTTTTGTGGGGAACAGTATGCCTATTAGGGATTTAGATACTTTTCTTTATTCTAATAATAAATCCATAAAGATTATGGCTAATCGTGGAGCGAATGGTATTGATGGAATCGTTTCAACTGCTTTAGGTGCAGCGATGGTCCACCAACCCTTCTACTTAGTATTAGGAGACTTAACTTTATTTCATGACTTAAATGGCTTAATAGCATCTAAGCTTCTTAACATTGATATTAACGTCATTTTAATAAACAATAACGGTGGAGGCATTTTTTCGTTTCTTCCTCAGTCCCAACATCCTAAAAATTTCGAATTATTATATGGTACACCATTGAACCTAAATTTCAATCATGCTATTACTATGTACGATGGTCAGTATGAGCTTTGCTCTGATTGGGCACATTTTACTTCCTCTTTCGTGCAAAATATGAAGAATCCTGGTTTAAAAGTAATTGAAATTCCGACAAATCGTGACAAGAACCTGACTGAACATCGAGAATTGTGGAATGCTGTTTCCCAGGAAATAACTAGTCGATTTGTGAATGGTGAATGGGAATGAACTTTGTCATAGACGGCATTCGCTACCATGTCGACATCATTGGAGAAGGTTTTCCCCTAATTTTATTGCATGGTTTTACAGGAAATACTAAAACCTGGTCACCGTTTCAAGAAAAATGGGGAAAACATTCAAAAATCATTGCTGTCGATATTATTGGTCATGGTGGGACAGAGTCTCCTACCAGTGTCGATAGGTACAATATGATGTCAGTGGTAAAGGATTTGTCTTTGCTTATGGACATGTTGAATATAGGAAAAGCCGATTTTCTTGGCTATTCTATGGGAGGAAGGCTGGCTCTTTCTTTTGCTATGGCCCATCCTCATAAGGTCAGGAAGCTAGTTTTGGAAAGTGCAACTCCAGGAATTGATACAGAAGCAGAACGACTGACTCGAATCGAGCAAGATCGAAAATTAGCTGAATTTATTATCGAAAGAGGAATGACGGAGTTTGTAGATTACTGGGAAAACATTGGTCTATTTCAAAGTCAAAAAAGTTTACCTGACCATACACAAGCTCGAGTAAGGACGCAAAGGTTAGAGAATTCTATTATTGGTTTATCTAACAGCCTACTTGGAATGGGAACAGGATCTCAACCTTCAAGGTGGGAACAACTGCACTTATTGACAAATGAGACTTTGTTAATCACTGGTTCACTCGACAAAAAATTCTGCGAAATAGCCGCAAAGATGACTCAAAAGATAAAAAATGTCGAGTGGGTTAATATTAAAGAGTGTGGCCATGCAATTCATGTGGAAGAAAGTGAAAAGTTTGGTACAATAGTAAGTAGGTTTTTGTCGAAGTAGTATTTGTAGGCTAGAATGCTTGTTTCCGCTTACATTAGGCAAAGACTTTATAATAAATTTTACAAGGAGGATTTTGCTATGACAGTAGAATGGGTAGCTGAACGTAAGTATGAAGATATTTTGTATGAAACATATAACGGAATAGCAAAAATTACAATTAACCGTCCTGAAGTACATAATGCATTTCGTCCAAAGACAGTAATGGAATTGATTGATGCTTTTGCTTATGCACGTGATGACGCTAATGTTGGTGTTATCGTGTTAACAGGAGCTGGAGATAAAGCGTTCTGTTCTGGTGGAGACCAAAGTGTTCGTGGACACGGTGGGTATGTTGGAGAGGACCAAATTCCTCGATTAAACGTGTTAGATTTACAACGTCTAATCCGTGTTATTCCAAAACCAGTTGTCGCAATGGTTAAAGGATATGCAATTGGTGGAGGACACGTGTTACACATCGTATGTGACCTAACAATCGCAGCAGATAACGCTATTTTCGGACAAACTGGACCAAAAGTGGGAAGTTTCGACGCTGGTTATGGTTCTGGCTATTTAGCGAGAATTGTCGGACATAAAAAAGCTCGCGAAATTTGGTTCCTGTGCCGTCAATATAATGCTCAAGAAGCATTGGATATGGGACTAGTAAACACAGTAGTTCCTTTAGATAAAGTGGAAGAAGAAACAATCCAATGGTGTAATGAAATGCTAGAGAAGAGCCCTACAGCTTTACGTTTCTTAAAAGCAGCATTTAATGCTGATACAGACGGATTAGCTGGGATTCAGCAATTTGCTGGGGATGCTACATTACTTTACTATACAACGGATGAAGCAAAAGAAGGTCGTGACGCTTTCAAAGAAAAGCGCAAGCCTGACTTTGGTCAATTCCCACGTTTCCCTTGATTTGAAAAGATACAAAACAGCTTGATGGGCGACCGTCAGGCTGTTTTTTTACAGAAATAAAACATGCTATTTAAGTTTATTCAAGTGAATTAGTTATTAAATTGAAAAGAAGGTGTAGTATTTGAATTCAATTCAAATGCCTAATTTTTTTACTAAAAGGGTACATCTTACTCCCAACCGTCCGGCAGTAAAGTTTGGACAAAAGGAATGGACGTTTAAGGAACTTTATGATTTAGCTTATAAGGCAGCTGGTCACCTACAGGGTGCTAATGTTGAAAAAAAGGATTACATAGCTGTTTTACTTAAAAATCATATCGATTCTGTTGTAGTCCTGTTAGCTCTTCAACTAATTGGGACAAAGGCTGTTATATTAAATAATCGCTTGACTGCAGAAGAACTACTCTACCAGCTAAACGATTCTCAAGCGAGTTTATTAATTTCAGAAGATTCTTTTCAGGACACTTTAAATAGTGTAAAAAAGGGTTCGAATATTAATTTAATCCTAAAAGAAGAATTAGATGAAATACCGTATCAAATCCCACTTATTCAAGAGGAAATTGATTTGGACGATATTTGTACCATTATGTATACTTCTGGTACGAGCGGTAATCCAAAGGGAGTTAAGCAATCTTACGGGAATCATTGGTGGAGTTCGATCGGTTCCGCGTTAAATCTAGGGATTACAGAAAATGATTGCTGGCTTTGCACAGTCCCTCTATTTCATATTAGTGGCTACTCGATTTTAATGAGGAGTATCATTTACGGTATGAAAGTGGTCCTACATGAAACCTTTGATGAAAAGGCAGTTATCCACGATATTGATGAAGAACGTGTTACCATCATGTCCGTTGTAAGTATCATGCTATCTAGAATTATAGAAACTTTGGGCGAAGAAAGACTTCCTGCTTATTTTAGATGTATGTTACTTGGTGGTGGACCTGCACCATTACCGTTATTGGAGAAATGTACTTCCAAAGAGATTCCTGTTTACCAAACTTATGGGATGACGGAAACAGCTTCACAATTTGTTACTCTTTCACCAGAATACAGTTTGAAAAAACTAGGTTCAGCTGGAAAGGCACTTTTTCCTTCACAATTGAAGATTGTTGATTCCCTAGGAAATGAACTGCCACCAAATGAGTCAGGGGAAATCGTTGTAAAAGGTCCCAATGTTACGTCAGGTTATTTAAATAAAGATCATCAAATGACGGAAGGCTGGTTCTTTACAGGTGACATTGGATATTTAGACAACGAAGGTTTTTTGTTTGTACAAGATAGAAGATCAGACTTAATTATTTCAGGGGGTGAGAATATTTATCCTGCCGAGATTGAAGGAATTCTTCTATCACACCCTAATATTATAGATGTAGGGGTCATAGGAAAAGAAGACGAAAAATGGGGGCAAGTCCCGGTTGCATTTATTGTCACCAGTACAGGTACAGATTTAGATGACAATCAAATAATGCAATATTGTAGTGAAAAGCTAGCAAAATATAAGGTTCCTAAGCAAATTTTTTATTTAAAAGGACTACCGAGAAATGCCTCTAAAAAGTTGCTAAGAAGAAAGTTACATGAATGGTTATAGAAGTGAGTTTTACTAGCGTAGGTGTGCCTTTACTTTTTCACAAGGAAATATCTAAGATAAAGTGGTGAATGTTTAATGAATCCATTTACTGAACGAGTAGTTACAATTATTAAGAGCATTCCACCAGGACATGTGATGACCTATGGACAAATCGCCAAATTGGCTGGAAGTCCAAGAGGAGCAAGACAAGTTGTACGAATTCTCCATTCCATGAGTGAAAAATATAACCTTCCTTGGCATAGAGTCATTAATTCTAAAGGGGAAATCGGTTTTAAAGACGAAGCATCCATGTTTGAACAAATAACAGCTCTTGAAAATGAAGGGATAGAATTTAAATTAGGTAATAGAATTCACCTAGTAAAGTATATATTTGATCCGGATATAAATAAGTAGAAACGCTTGGGAAAGTAGATTCCAAGCGTTTTACTCTGGTTTTGGTTCTTCCGATTTCTGCTGCTGGAGGTAACGTTTGTCGTTCATGAACAAGCTCCAAAAATAGAAGAAACCAGGAAAGAGAATGGCAAAGCCCGCAATATAGGTGGCAAAAATAGCTCTGAACGAATTAGGATCAGTAAAAGCAGATTCAATCGTAACCTCGGGATAAACAATGTATGGTAGATGCCCTCTACCATATACGAGGCTTGCAATTAAATATTGAATCGTTACGGCTATCACTGATAACCTAGGCATTCCTTTCGGCCCTCCAGTGATGGATGGAAGGAATAACCCTAAGCCGCCAATTAAGAAAAAAACAACAGATGAGATTAACAATGGAAAGTTCCCCATCATATTTTCGTAAAGCCAAGGTGCTTCTGCTCGAATAGTCAACATAATCACAAATGCCATAATGAGAGAAACGGGACCGAGTAAAATAGCATCCCGTCGATAGACATGATAGGCTTCCCATTCTTCAGCACTTTTAGAGTAGTCTGCTAATAAAAGAGAAGACAAAAATAGAGTACTACTAATTCCAAATCCTATAAAAGCATAGGTATTTGCGCTAGTAAATAATTTGACCAAATCAAGCGTTTGTCTTCCATCAGAAAAATCAATATAGTTTCCGTGTGTAATAGGTAAAACAGCAATTAATAGACCAGGAATGATAATACCTGTTATTCCAGAGATATAAGTAAGTGGTTTCCTATATTCTTCTGCGATATTTGAAAATACTAAAAAGGCACTTCGAATGGCCAATAATAATAAAATCATACTTCCCGGAATTAATAGAACAGTTCCGAGAGTGTAAGCAGCAGACGGAAACAAGCTATAAACCGCAACAACGAGTGCAACAATGAAAGTATTTGTTACTTCCCAAGTAGGAGACAAATAACGGTTTGCAATGTTCGTTGCCTTTGTCTTCGTACGATTAAAATAAATCATGGACCAAAAGCCAGCTCCGAAATCCATTGTGGCCATAACTGCGTATATAAAAACAAAACCCCATAGAACGGTAATCGCTAACAGAGCATCAGCCATTTCTTTTCAACTCCTTACCTATAGCTGTAAGTGCTTGATTGTTGTTATCGTATAAGGTACGTCTCCAAAGGGTAAATACATCCACATAGAGTGAAGTTTAGGAAAAGGCTACGTATTCGATCCGTACAATGGTAATCCCTTTTGTTCGGCCCGATTTAAATCGTCCATTACGGTGTTCTTTTTGAAGTAATAAAGTAGTACAAGAACGACAACTACACCTAAAATGGCATACACAGCCGCGAACAACATAAATAAGACACCTAAGTTTGTTGCAGTTGTAGCTGCATCAGCTGTTAAGAGTGTACGGTAGATGACCCATGGTTGACGTCCAGAGCATGCGAATACCCAACCAAATTCAATAGCTAGAACTGCTAGAGGGCCTGATGCAATAAATGCCCACATAAATAGCTTAGGGAAACGGTCTTTCTTTAAAATTTTGGTCCAGGCCAATCCTGCAAAAGCAAGCATGATTAAATATGTACCAATAAAAACCATTCCATTAAAAAGTGTGTGTACGAACAATGGTGGCCATTCTTTTTCGGGCCATTCATTTAAACCAAGTACAACCGTATCAAAGCTATTACCAGCTAGGAAACTTAAAGCCCAGGGGATATGAATAGCCCACTTCACCGTTTCACTTTCACGGTCGGTAAAACCTCCAACAACTAATGGAGCATGGGACTGAGTTTCAAATAGCCCCTCCGCTGCAGCTAATTTCTCAGGTTGATATTCATGAAGATACTGTGCAGCTTCATGTCCGTTTATAGCTGTTACTAATGAGAAAATGCCACCAACGACTAAACTAACCATAAGAGCTTTTTTATGGAAATTATAAATTCGAGAACCAAAGTCAGATCTTAACATTTTAAAGGCAGCAACAGAGGCAATGACAAAGGCACCTGTCGTATAGGCTGAAACAGCCACGTGAGTAGCGGTTACAAAAAAGCTAGGGTTAAAAAAGGCAACCCATGGATCGACATTGGTTATTAATCCATTCTCCATAGTAAAACCTCTTGGAGTCCCCTGCCATGCATGAACGTTTGTAATTAGTACAGCTGAAGCCAAAGCCCCTAAAGCAACTAATACTAGACTAGAAATCCTAGCCCAAGGGGGAATCCGCTCAGCAGCATAAACATAAATGGACATAAATAACGCTTCAATAAAGAAAGCATAAATTTCAATTTGGAAAGGTAAAGCCATAACGACACCTAGTACTTCCATAAAGCCAGGCCATAATAAGGAAAGTTGCACCCCGGCAATTGTACCTGTTGGAATTCCGACTCCTAATAAAACGGCAAAGGCTTTCGTCCATCTTTTAGCCATAACCACATATTCTTGATCTTTCGTTTTTTGGTATAACAATTCTGCCGTTAACATCATAAGTGGCAGACCAACACCAATGGTAGCAAATATGATATGGAATCCCATGGTTGTACCAAAGAGTGAACGGGCTATCAGTAAATCATCCATCATAATCGTCCCTTCAGATATTCTCACTTTTGTTAGTGTTATCCAATTTATAATAAATATGTAATCATTTTTTGAGCCGTGGGTGGGTCATAGGGACAGGTCCCTCGACCCAAAACAACAACAAAAAAAGCTTGAGGAATTTATCCTCAAGCTTTACTTATCATTTAGTGCAGTATCAAGAGCTTTTAAGTTATCCTTCATAATAGAGAAGTAATTTTTCTCACTTTTTAAATCTTCGTCCGTTAATACAGATAAATTATGAAGAGTTAATGTTTTTGCATTCAATTCTTTTTGGACGATTTCCGCTAATTTTGAGCTAACATTTTGTTCAAAGAAAATATATTTTAAGTCATGTTCTTTTGCTGTAGAGATAATTTTTTCTAGTTGTTTCTGCGAAGGTTCTTGTGATGTTGAGATACCAGATACACTAATCTGTTCCAAGCCGTAACGATGTTCCCAATAACCGTAAGCTGAGTGAGAAACAATAAACTCTTTATGTTTAGCGTGGTGGATTACTTCATCAAATTCTTTATTTAAATCGTCAAGCTCTGTGGCAAGATTATTAAAATTCTCTTCCATTTGCTCTTTATGTTCAGGTAATAAAACAATCAATTCATTTTTTATCGCTTCGGCTAAGTCCTTTGAGTAAACAGGGTCAATCCAAACGTGAGGATCTACATCACCGTGGTTGTGCTCTTCATGACCTTCTTCTTCATGGTTTTCTTCACCCTCGTGATCATGACCTTCTTCTTCATGGTTTTCTTCACCTTCATGATCATGACCTTCTTCTTCATGGTTTTCTTCACCTTCGTGATCATGGCCTTCTTCTTCATGACTTTCTTCCCCTTCGTTGTCATGACCTTCTTCATGATCGTCAAAGTGAATATTTTCACCAGCAGCAAGCAACTTCACATTTTCATTTTTTAAAGTTTCTTTTGCTTTTTCAACAAATCCTTCTAGACCTAATCCGACATAAACAAATAAGTCTGAATCGGCTAGTTTCATCATATCTTTTTGAGATGGCTCAAAAGTATGTTCATCAGCGCCAGGAGGATAAATCGTTTCTACATTAACAAACTCTCCGCCAATGCGCTCAGTAAAATAATATAAAGGATAGACAGTAGTATAAACGGTTACACGATCTGTCGTCGTATCTGATTCAGCTTGTTTGTCTGCTCCGCCACAACCAGATAAGAATAAACTAACGGGTAATAATAAAAATATAAATAAGATAAACTTTTTCATATTCTCTCCTCACTTTTTAAAAAGCGTATTTATTTCGATTTAGAGTCTATACGTAGTTTATTAGAATAATTGTATTATAGACTTAATTAATAATGCGTAACGATTCCGATTTACTCTTAGTATATTACAAAATAAATTTAAGAAAAGCAAGAATAAAAATTGTCTATTTTTGCAATAATTATGTATGCTAATAATAGAATCATTTATAAGTGCTTTGCATAAAGGACAATATTGTGCAGAAAAGGCACCCTTGGTTGCATTTATAATTGATTAAAAAATGTATTGTTATTTTAATAAAGAGGTGAAGAACATGAGACTCTTAGATGAGATTCTCCAGCATAATAAGCACTTTGTAGAAGAAAAAAGTTACGAACAATATAGTACTGACAAATATCCTGACAAGAAGTTAGTTATTCTAACCTGTATGGATACTAGATTATTAGAGTTGTTGCCGAAAGCAATTAATGTAGGTAACGGAGATGTCAAAATTGTAAAAAATGCGGGAGCACTAGTTAGCCATCCATTTGGGAGTATCATGAGGAGCCTTCTGGTTGCGGTCTATCAACTCCAAGCTGAGGAAATTCTAGTTATCGGACATCATGATTGTGGGATGAGTGGACTGAAAGCTGATAGTGTTCTTGATAAGATGAAAGAAAGAGGCATCACGGATGAAACCTTCCAGATGTTAGAATACTCTGGTATTGACGTAAACGAATGGCTTAAGGGTTTCAACCATGTGTCTGAAAGTGTTGCCCATAGTGTTAAAATGATCAAAAAGCACCCTTTGCTACCAAAGGACGTTCCTGTCCATGGGTTAGTTATTAATCCAAAAACGGGCGCATTAGATTTAGTTGAAAATGGTTATGAAAACTAATTCTTTTCCTTTTCTGGTACTAAATCTACTCCTCCAGGATGGAAAGGATGGCATTTTAAAATTCGTTTAATGGTTAGCCAACCGCCTTTTAAAGGGCCGAACCTTTTTATTGCTTCTAGCCCATAATGAGAACACGTAGGGTAGAACCGACATGTCGGTGGTTTAAGAGGAGAAATAACCAATTGGTAGAAACGGATAAAACCTAACAGTAATTTTTTTAACATTCATCTCACTCTTTTCAGTATCGGCTGTTTTCAAAAATAATTATGAACAACATAGCTTTTATTAAGAAGTTGATATAAGAATTAAGTTTTTTTTCGTCACATATCAACTAGACGAATACATCTATGCAAAAACATATCATACTAAAGCTTGAAAAGTCTATAAATACAGATTCACTAAGAAAGCAGCACTTCATGTTAGATTTTTTTCCCGTTGAGGTAAATGTAGATTAATTTGATGAAAATACTCGGGATTTATTGTATAATACGTTGTAGACATGAAAAAGGAGTGAATATAATGCCTTCAGTAGAAAGCTTTGAATTAGATCATGATGCCGTTAAAGCCCCTTATGTAAGACATTGTGGAGTTCATAAAGTAGGAACGGACGGGGTTGTAAATAAATATGATATTCGCTTCTGCCAGCCTAATAAGCAGGCAATGAAGCCTGATGCAATTCATACACTAGAGCACCTTTTAGCGATTAACATTCGTAAACACTCTGAGAAGTATGATCACTTTGATATTATTGATATCTCACCAATGGGTTGCCAAACAGGATACTACCTAGTGGTTAGTGGTGAACCAACAGTTGATGAAATCATCGACTTACTTGAAGATACTTTAAAAGAGGCAGTTGAAGTAGATGTGATTCCTGCAGCAACTCCAAAAGAATGTGGTCAAGCAAAGCTTCATGATTTAGAAGGTGCAAAGCGTTTAATGCGCTTCTGGCTTGAGCAAACGAAAGAAGACTTAAGACAAGTATTTTAATAGGTAAAAGCCAGATTGTATGAGCAATCTGGCTTTTATAATATAGGTGACAATAACCTAGAAACCGATTCTTTAAATCGGATTTTTAAATGTCGTTCTCTGTACTTTTCAGGAGTTAGTTCTGTAGATAATTTTATATCCTCTTCAAAACTCTTTGTTAGTTCCTCCGCAATGTTTTCGTTATAGATAAAAGCATTTACCTCAAAATTTAAGCGGAAACTTCTCACATCAATATTAGCTGTTCCGACAGATGAAACGTGATGATCAACTACAATGGTTTTTGCGTGAATAAAACCGTTATCGTATATATAGACTCTTGCTCCTGCCTTAATCATTTCCCCAATATAGGAATAAGTAGCCCAATAAACAAACATGTGATCCGGCTTGTTTGGTATCATGATTCTTACATCAACTCCACATAAAGAAGCAATCCTTAAGGCATCAAGAACACTTGCATCAGGGATAAAATAAGGAGTCTGTATCCATATTGACTTTTTTGCTGATGTTATCATTTTTATATAGCCATTTTTGATTTGTTCCCATTCTGAATCCGGACCACTTGTGACCACTTGAATTCCGACGCCGCCATTAGGGGCTTCCTTCGGGAAATAATTAGGTGAGTAATAAATATCATGCCTGTAAGAGGCTTGGTTCCAATCTAGAATAAAACGGGTCTGAATGGCATGTACCGCGCCACCCTCTAATTTCAGGTGTGTATCACGCCAGTATCCAAATTTTGGATCGAACCCTAAATATTCATCCCCAACGTTAAAACCGCCAACATAACCTATTTTTCCATCAATGATGGCTAACTTCCTGTGATTTCGATAATTTAAACGTAGATTTATAAAATGAAATTTGGACGGAAAAAATACTTCCACTTCCCCTCCAGCTTCTCTTAAATCTTTAAAAAAGGATTTTGTCATTGTCCTTGAACCAAGTTCATCATACAATACTCTGACTTTTACACCTTCTTTAGCTTTAGCAATTAAGGCATTCTTTAACTTCTTTCCAAGGTTATCTTTTTTATAAATATAATATTGAAGGTGGATGTGGTCTTCGGCCGCAAGAATATCGTTTATGAGTGAATTAAATTTTTCCTGGCCATCTGTGAAAATCTTAACACTATTATCTTGTGTTAAAACCGCATCATTGTTGATTAAGTGCATATAGATTAAATCGCGATTAAACTTTTCAATTTCATTTCGAAACAAAAACTGCCCAGAATTCAAATCTTGTATTTGTCTATGTATGAGTTCATCTATCCCAATTTTCTTTCGATCTTCCCATAGAAACATTTTTCTCCGACTTAAGTTTTGACCAAAGATTAAATATAAAATAAACCCAAGTCCTGGTATAAAAAGTAATACGAGTAACCAAGCCCAAGTTGCACCAGGATCCCGACGTTCCAGAAAGATGACAATCATGGCAAAGCCGATGTTTAGAACAAATATAAGTCCTATCAAAACAGATGTTATACTCATCTAAGTTCCTCGCAAAAAATAATTATTTCTATTTCTAATTCTAATTCTATTCTATTCTATTCTTTCTTCTCCTGCTCTCCCTCTTTTGGTAAGTGAGGATTATCTTCCAATGAGTCTACTGTATGCTTGTACGAATAGGCTTTAGATGTAGTTAAAACGGCTAATAAAATAACAACAAAAATAATGACAATGGATATGATTAAAACAATTTTCATTGTCCATTCCTCCTATAGAAATTTTTAAGAGTTCAACTTATATACCAAAATAATACTTTTAATCCATTTTAGCACGTTTTGAAACATTATTCTGAGAATCTATAACCGATATTATTTTTACGTTTTAACTACTTTAAAAAGGGAAATATAACAGTGGGAGGATGATATAAATGTCAAACGAATTAGTACAAGCTGTTAATAGGCAAGTGGCAAACTGGACTGTATTATACGTTAAGCTTCATAACTATCATTGGTATGTAAAGGGCAGAAATTTCTTTACCCTACATGAAAAATTTGAAGAAATGTATAACGAAGCCAATGTCCACATTGATGAATTAGCTGAGAGAATTTTAGCACTTGAAGGAAATCCAGTGGCAACGATGAAAGAATGCTTAGAGCTTGCCTCTGTTCAGGAGGCTTCAGGGAATGAAAGTGCTGAGCAAATGGTAGGTAGCATTTGTGGAGACTTTGAAAAAATGGTGGAAGAGCTCCAGGATGCAATTGAGCTTGCAGAAAAGGCAAATGATGAAGGTACAGGAGATATGCTACTTTCGGTTAAGCAAAGCTTAAAGAAACATATTTGGATGTTAAAAGCATACTTAGGTTAAAACTTTGGCTGACTAGGAAAGTCAGCCTGTTTTTTTGGAAAAAAATAGCCGAACAACTGTATATTCGGCTATTTTTAAAAAATCGATATGTTAATATGTATCATTAAAAAATCTATTTTTTAATGCAAATTTCTTTCATGAAATGAAGGAGCCCTTTTTTGACCATACTCTTCTTGAGCAAATTTACCCTTCAGTCCTTCAATTAAGTAAAGTCCCATTAAATCGTATAATTCCTGCGTGTCCAAGTCTTGAATGATTTTTAACAAATCATCAGGAGTCATCTCCTCTAGAAAAGCAAAGGCAAGCATATCAATATCCTCTTCGTCACCCGTTAACTTATCACGATAAAAAGCATAGATCTCATCGACCAGTTTCATCCCTTCCACCCCCGCTAAAGTATTTTTATCATTATACTTATTCAATACCCTAAATTATGAAAACTATTCGAAATTTTTTTCCATTAACAATGTAAAAATATATGTAATATGAGTAAGACTATAGTTAGAGGACTATTACTATTTGATTTATTATATATAAAACCAATCATAATGAGAAGTGGTTTTTTGAAGATTGCAAAAATTGAATCCTTTGCCATAAGAAAGGGTGTAACGAGTGGAAAATCAAAAGAAAACATATTATGTGGCGGTTAGTACCGGCGAAATCTCACAAAGTAGCACCGATTCGCCTTGGAATTTTAAAATAGAAGCGACAGATGAGGAAATTACTCAATTAAGAGAATTGTTTGAACAAAATTATTCAACCGACTGGCAGAATTTTTTTAGAGCTCACGTTCCTTATGTTCAATATCATTATGATAGAGAAAATGATGCTTATGATAACACAACGCAAGCGGTCTATGGGATGATCTATCAATTGGGTGATCAAGAAGCAAAAAATCATATCGATACAATGGGGATCTTAAAAAGCGGTTGGACAAAGAACTAAAGTAAAATGGCTGCCTCAAGTAGGCAGCCATTCAAACTATTTATTTTACATTTCAATTTCTTCAGCCGTATCAAGAACTTCTTGAGGTACCGTTATCTCGCCCACATTATTATAATTAGAATATTGCCCTTTTACACTCTGTGCCATCTTAACTTTTTGACCGTCAGCAGATATTTCCATGTCCATCATAATATTTAGATGAGTAGGATAAAAGGTATCTTTTGCAATAATGATTTCATATTCAAGTTGATTTACTTTCATTTGGTCCATAATTTCTTCACCAGCACCCATTTGAGGTGGTAAAGATTGCTGAGCCATTTCTTTAATAAAATCACTAAATTTATCTCCGGATGCTTTTAATTTCAAAATGTATGTTTTGTCATCTTGTTCAAAAGTAAAGTCATCTACAAATTTCTGCAGCTTCTTCAATTCCTCCGCAGGATTCGTTTGTTGATCAGAAAGCTGTAGTAACTGATCAGAAAACTCTGTCGGAAACTTCATCCATTTACCTGCAGCCGCATCATATAAATACATACCATCTTGTGTGAAATAGCTTTCTACTTCAAAGGACTCTTTTGAAGCTTTTTCTGTCATTTTCATTTTTTGATAAAATGCCATTGGCTCGGTAACCACTTGCATATCAATCGTAGAGCTTAAATCCATAGAAGTTTCCTCTTGGTCCGAGCTTAACTGCTGGTCCATCTCCATTGCTACTGTAAAGCTCTTTAATTGTTCTGATGCTTCCATCGATTTGTTCAGTACTTCCTCGAGTGTGAGTTCAGAGATTTTTTCTTCTTTCTTTTGTTCTTCTTTATTACCAGTGCTACTTTCCTTGTCTACTGTTTTTGCTGTTTGATTACAGCCCGCTAGCATAAAGGCGAGAAGGATTCCAAGAAATATTGGGAATAATTTTTTCAAAACGTACACTCCTTTTACTGTTTTAGCCTTTTCGTTGATTTTTCATGAAGGGTGTTTGGTTTATGAGTACAATAAACACCTACCGAAAATGCTTTCGGGTAATATACGAACAGGAGCATTAAAGGTTTCTAAAAACACGAAACTTGGTACAATAATACTAGGTAAATTTAAATATAACTGAGGTGTAAGATGGAAATCTTTAAAGATTCACAAGGAAAGACTGTTCACCTTTCTTTCAAGCGGGATTCTTTCTCCCAAAAACCTGAGCATGTATTAGTCATCTGTCGTTACAATGGAGAGTGGCTGTTAACGAAGCATAAAGCTAGGGGGCTGGAGTTTCCAGGTGGTAAGAGAGAAAGCAATGAAACACTAGAAGCAGCAGCCTATCGTGAGGTAAAAGAGGAGACAGGAGCAGTCCTAAAGGATTTAATATACATAGGTGAATATGAGGTAAAGGAAGAGGATTATTCGTTTGTAAAAGCTATTTTTTATGGAGTGGTTGATCACTTAGAGATTGAGCAGAATTATCACGAAACGGATGGACCAGTATTAGTAGAGGATACCCTATTAGAAACTAGGTTTTCTAGTCATTACAGTTTCATCATGAAGGATCAAGTAATCGAGAAAAGTATCCATTACATTATGGAAATGTGCCACTAAAAATCAGACAGACGGTTTTTTACCGCCTGTCTTTTATGAACCATCTTTAATTAATTTCCTTTCCAGCAATTCCACTAGCTGATACATAATGGTTGCAAATACAGCAATCACAAGAAGTGCGAGTAAGACAAGGGTGAAGTTAAATACCTGGAATCCATAAATAATCATGTACCCTAATCCTTTTGAGGAAACGAGAAATTCCCCTACAATGACTCCAACCCACGATAGTCCTACATTAACCTTTAAAGTTGAGATGATGGTTGGAAAAGATGCGGGAAGGATTGCTTCTTTAAAGCACTGTAGCCTAGTTGCTCCAAATGTTTGGAGTACCTTTAAATAATTGGGATCGACCTCTTTAAATGAGGTGTAAACAACGATGGTAGTGATGATGACGGAAATAATGGCACCCATGGCGACAATGGAGGTAAAGGTAGGGCCTAGTGCAACAATTAAAATAGGACCTAAGGCTACTTTAGGCATAGCATTTAAGATGACTAGATAAGGGTCTAATATTTTAGAAAGAATAGGTGACCACCAAAGGATCGCAGCTAGAATTGTTCCTAAGAGGGTACCTAATATAAATCCGAACACAGTTTCTGTTAGTGTAAAACCAAGGTTCGTGAGTAGCGTACCGTCTTGGATTTTTTCTAAAAATAATGTCCATACCTTTGAAGGAGAACTAAAAATTAATGGGTTAATCCATTGTTTCTGACTTGCCACTTCCCACCCAACAAAAAAGACGAGAAAAATAACAAGCTGATAGAAGCGGACCCATCTTTTTTCTATTTTTAATGATTCAATATATTGTTGATGGAGGAGTTTAGTGTTCTTCTCTGGACTCAAGTGATTCCAACTCCTTCCATACTTTTTGAAATAAGACTGAATAGGTTTCGTGGTTACGGGCATTAAAAGGTGTTAATTTTCTCAACTCATCAGGAACTAAAAAAGTACGGTGTAGCTTTCCTGGACGAGCTGAAAATAAGAAAATCCGATCGCTCATGGCGATAGCCTCTCCAATATCATGAGTGACAAGAATAGCTGTTTTCCCATAAGACTTTAAAGTATCTGAAACTAAGTCTTCTAGTTTTAATTTGGTTTGATAATCCAATGCGGAGAACGGTTCATCTAGCATGAGTAATTTTGGTTCGGTTGCCAGCGTTCTTACTAGAGCAACACGCTGCCTCATCCCTCCAGAAAGTTGCTTTGGATATTGAGTTTCAAAGCCCTTTAACCCCATCTGTTCAAGTAAGCTTTTAGCATATTCTATTTTAGAGGATTTTAATGTACCTCCGATTTTTAATCCAAGCAGAATGTTTTCCTCAATTGATTTCCAAGGAAAAAGGTAATCTTGTTGTAGCATATAACCAATTTTATTTACCGATTCTTGTACGGATTGGCCTTCTAACATGACAGTCCCTTCAGTAGGCTTGATTAATCCCGCTATAATGGAGAGTAATGTTGTTTTACCGCATCCACTTGGACCGAGAAAGGAGACAAATTCCCCTTCCTCGATATCAAGTGAAATATCGGAGAGGGCCGTGGTCGCAGTGGTTTGTGTAAAGTAAGAATGATGGATTCCATCAAGTTTTAATAAACTCATCTTCGGCCTCCTCTTTTAAGGCTTTTTTTAAACTAAAATCCATGTAGTTCAGTTTCGAACACATTTTTAGAAAGAAGAGCTCTTATCCATCCACTATTTCATTACATTTTCAGCAATGGAAGTGTTTACTAATGTACCATGGTCTACACGTTTAGGAAGTTCTCCCGCTTCATCCATAATATTTTGTAGGTTTTCCCATTCTTCCTTATCTAAAATCGGGTTATCGGCAAAGGAACCTTGGCTTTTATAACGATCAACTACCATCTCGATAATATCCAATTCTGTATCCTCAAAATAAGGCTGAACTACCTTGGCAATTTCCTCTGTACTATTTTCCTGTACCCATTGCTGTGCTTTATAAATGGCTCTAGTAAACTTCTCAACGGTTTCCTCGTTGTCTTTCATAAAGCTTTCTTTAGCCATGAAAGTCGTATAAGGTACTTTTCCAGATTCTGTTCCAAACGACGCTACAATGTGCCCTACTCCTTCTTTTTCAAAAACGCTGGCAGTTGGCTCGAATAATTGAACAAAATCTCCTGTACCGGACGCAAAAGCGCTTGGAATGTTTCCAAAGTCAACATTTTGAATTAAATTCAAATCATTTTGTGGATCAATACCGTGTTGCTTTAACACATATTCTCCAACCATCTGTGGCATTCCGCCTTTACGTTGCCCTAAGAACGTTGATCCTTTTAACTGGTCCCATGAAAAATTATCAATTTTGTTTCTAGCAACTAAGAAAGTGCCGTCTGTTTGAGTTAATTGAGCAAAGTTGATAACAGGATCACTAGTACCTTGAGCATAAACGTAAATTGAAGTTTCAGATCCTACTAGTGCAACATCTGCCCCGTCAGATACAAGGGCTGTCATTGTTTTATCTCCACCCCAAGTGGTTGTTAACTCAACGTCCAACCCTTCTTCCTCAAAAAAACCTTTTTCAATTGCTACGTATTGTGGTGCATAAAAAATGGAACGAGTTACTTCCGCAATTCTGACTTTGGTCACTTCTTCCTTGTTACATGCCGCAAGAGGTATAATAAGAATGGCAATTAAACATAAGGAAAAACTAATTTTTAACCATTTTTTCATAGATAAACCTCCCTAATTGTTCAATAAAGAAAAATGTATATAAACGCTTCACGAGCCTACCATATCGTATGATGGAACTAAAAATGTGTGTATGCCCATGCCTAAATTTAGGGAGTTTTTTTTAGGACGTAATCAGTGTAGAAACGGAGTAACTTGGCTCAATTGAGTGGAAATATGGACTTCCCTAAGCTAGTTTATTAAAAACAGTTATAAAGGTTCAGGCTAGTATACAAAGACGAGAAAAATAGGAGTGAAAAGATGGATTTCATAGATGGACAAGTTATTCAAGTACAGAGGTTTCCTTCCCCTAATCCGAATATTGAGCTATCCGTTGTAACCTATATTTCAGGGGGATTAAAAGTGAAGGGACTCTTAGCAGAACCAAAGAATATGGACATTCATGATGGTTTTCTCTACTTAAGAGGCGGTATTAAAAATGTTGGAAAAGTAAGACCAGCGAGGATTGTTCAGTTTGCTTCTGAAGGTTTTATTGTTTTTGCCCCTTATTATCGCGGAAATCAAGGTGGGGAGGGAAATGAAGACTTTGCTGGAGATGATCGACAAGATGCCTTCTCAGCTTTTGAAATTTTGAAAAATCACCCGCGTGTTAAAAACATACATATTTTTGGCTTTTCAAGAGGTGGGGTAATGGCTTTAATGACAGCCATTCAATTCCCAGAAACAACCTCTGTTGTTACCTGGGGTGGGGTTAGTGATATGTTTTTAACTTATGTTGAAAGAAAAGATTTGCGTAGAATGATGAAACGGGTCATTGGGGGAACTCCGACAAAGTATCCAGAACGCTATAAATATCGGACACCATTATTTCATTTAGAACAATTAAAAGCCCCCGCATTAATTATACATGGAGTAAATGATCACAATGTGTCAGTTGAACATGCTTATCGATTAGAAAAAAGATTAAAGACACTGAACAAAGATGTAGAAAGCTGGTACTTTGATCATTTCACACATTATTTCCCTCCGGTAACAAATCGGAAAGTAGTTTGTGATTTGACGAAATGGATGAAAAATCACAGCCAAAAATGATAATATATTATTAAGGAAAGTCTACTTTAATATAATGCGTTTTAGTAGACAGGACGAACATTAAAAGGAGAGAAAATCTATGGGAATGCCTTTAGAGCTAAATACCTTGATCGTTACAAAAGGAAGAGAGTCACGATTAGAAGAGAATGTTTTTACGTTAGTCAAGGAAGGCTATCGATTATATCCTATTGATATCCCAGTTGAGGTAAGACGCACGTTAGATGGGGAACTTAGTGGAACAGCAGTCATAAAAAAAGTCGAAATGGAAAATAACCAAACAAAGATTACATACCAATTGGTTGCATTAAATTCAACAAACTAATTTAGTATGAGTGAATCCCAGGTAAATAGAGAAGGAGACCCAACATTTAAGCTGGGTCTCCTTTTTAAGTCTGTTTTTCAATAACCTATATTAAGCGATTGGTCCGCCTTTTTCTTCAATTTCAGAAGGTACGTTAGAGAATTTTTTAAAGTTCTCTTTGAATTTAGCAGCTAGTTCTTTTGCTTTTACTTCATAAGCAGCTTGATCTGCCCAAGTTTTATTTGGTTGAAGAACGTCATCAGGTACACCAGGTACATGTAAAGGAATTTCTAGACCAAAGATTGAGTCTTTAACTGTTTCCGTGTTGTTTAATTCCCCAACTAAAGCCGCTTGAACCATTGCACGTGTATAGCTTAGTTTCATACGGCTACCTACTCCGTACTCTCCACCAGACCAGCCTGTGTTCACTAGATAAACATTTACATTGTGCTCATCGATTTTTTCACCTAACATCTCAGCATAACGAGTAGCTGCAAGTGGAAGGAACGGTGAACCAAAGCAAGTTGAGAATGTTGCTTGTGGTGAAGTGATTCCACGCTCAGTTCCAGCTAGTTTTGAAGTATAACCACTTAAGAAGTGGAACATTGCTTGCTCTTTAGAAAGTTTAGAGATTGGAGGAAGCACTCCAAAAGCATCTGCTGTTAAGAAAATAATCGTATTTGGATGACCGGCAACACTTGGGTCAACAATATTATCTATAGCTTGTAATGGATAAGCCGCACGAGTATTTTCTGTTAACGTACCATCATCATAATCAGCGATACGAGATTCGTTATTAACAACCACGTTCTCTAAAACAGAACCAAATCGAATCGCGTCAAAGATTTGTGGCTCTTTTTCATGTGAAAGATTAATACATTTTGCATAACATCCGCCTTCGATGTTAAATACTCCATTAGGAGACCAGCCATGCTCGTCGTCACCAATTAAACGGCGATTTTCATCAGCTGATAAAGTTGTTTTTCCTGTCCCAGAAAGGCCGAAGAATAAAGCAACATCTCCTTCAAGTCCAACGTTTGCAGAACAGTGCATTGGGAAAATATTATTTTCAGGTAGTAAGTAGTTCATTACTGAGAAAATAGACTTTTTCATTTCTCCAGCATACTCAGTACCACCGATTAACACTGTACGACGCTCAAATGATACAATAATGAAAGTTTCAGATTTCGTTCCATCAACAGAAGGGTCTGCTTTAAAAGTTGGAGCAGAAATAACCGTGAACTCTGATTTATGATCAAGTAATTCTTCTTCAGTCGGGCGAATAAATAATTGGTGTGCAAATAAGTTATGCCAAGCATATTCATTAACTACTTGGATAGCCAGGCGGTGTTTCTTATCAGCACCAGCGAAGCCATTGAAAACAAATAGTTCGTCTTTTTCCTTTAAGTAGTTTAATACTTTGTTATATAATTTATCAAAAACTTCTTCAGAGATTGGTTGATTAACAGAACCCCAATCAATTTTATCTCTATTTGAAGCTTCATCTACAATATATTTATCTTTAGGAGAACGTCCTGTATATTTTCCTGTTGTTGCACGTACTGCGCCAGTAGAAGTTAAAACTCCCTCGTTGCGAGTTAATACTTTCTCCACTAATTGAGGCACGGACAACTGAACATGAACGTGATTAGATTTTAACAATTCATTTAATTGATTGGAAATACTAACAGAATTCATCTGATAAATACCTTCCTTTATTTGTTATTGTTTTTTATAAGTTATTATCTCACAAATAGTATAACACATTTAAATTAATAATCTATACTATTTATAAATTTTTAAAAGGTGATTTTAAAAATTGATACATTTATATCATATTTATAAGACTTTATTTAGACAAGTTTAATCTTAAAGATTTTTTAAAACATATATAAATAGGAAGGCTAAAACTGAATAAACTTAACTATTTTAAAAAACATCGACAAAATACAACAAAATGATTGACATATACTTATACATTCCAGTATGATTTGGATTTGAACGGATACTCTCTTATCCCGAGCTGGTGGAGGGACAGGCCCAATGAAACCCAGCAACCTGCTAAACGAAGAAAGCGACCCGTACATAAGGTTTGAAATATATTGCTTGCCAGTCAAATAGTCTGTGCAGTTATTTATTCATCCCATTCTTCACGGTCATTTTCCGAGCAAAGGTGCTAAACCTGAAGCAAGGATCCAATCCTTGAACGATAAGAGTGAAAGGCGCAAATCATTTTGCTTATAACCTTTCCTCATAACAACGGGAAGGTTTTTTATTTTTTAAATTATTGTTGCCTTTTAAAAAATCAACAAAGAATATGAACGTTTTTATAAGAATTTTGGATAATTTACTCTGTTTCCTTATAAAAACGACATGTTTATTTCATACTAATTAGGGAATGAGTTCCGTATCAAACCGAGGTTTACATAGATCGTTTAGCTAAGGAACACCTCGTTCAGTTTTATAAATATACTTAAAGGAGGAAATCAGATGTCAACAAAACGTCGTTTGTTTACTTCTGAGTCAGTAACTGAAGGTCATCCGGATAAAATCAGTGACCAAATCTCTGACGCAATTTTAGATGCTATCTTATCAAAGGATGCGAATGCTCGTGTTGCTGCTGAAACTTCTGTAACTACAGGTTTAGTTTTAGTTGCAGGTGAAATCACTACTTCTACTTATGTAGACATTCCTAAAATCGTTCGTGAAACGATTAAAGAAATTGGTTATACTCGTGCGAAGTATGGTTTCGACTCAGAAACTTGTGCGGTATTAACTTCTATCGATGAGCAATCTGCTGACATCGCAATGGGTGTTGACCAAGCTCTTGAAGCTCGTGAAGGACAAATGTCTGATGACGAGATCGAAGCAATCGGTGCAGGGGACCAAGGTTTAATGTTTGGTTTTGCATGTAATGAAACAAAAGAGCTGATGCCTCTTCCGATTTCATTAGCTCACAAATTAGCACGTCGTCTGACTGAAGTACGTAAAGAAGATATTCTTCCTTACCTTCGTCCAGATGGTAAAACTCAAGTAACAGTTGAGTATGATGAAAACAACAAACCAGTACGTATCGATACAATTGTTATTTCAACTCAACATCACCCAGAAGTAGCACTAGAGCAAATCCAACGTAACCTTAAAGAACACGTTATCGCTCCAGTTGTACCTAGCGAACTAATTGATGAAAATACAAAGTATTTCATTAACCCAACAGGACGTTTCGTAATCGGTGGGCCACAAGGGGATGCTGGTTTAACAGGACGTAAAATTATCGTAGATACTTACGGTGGATATGCTCGTCACGGCGGTGGGGCATTCTCTGGTAAGGATCCTACAAAAGTTGACCGTTCTGCTGCATACGCTGCTCGTTATGTTGCAAAGAACATCGTTGCTGCTGGATTAGCTGATAAAGTTGAAGTTCAACTTGCATACGCTATTGGTGTAGCACGCCCAGTTTCTATCTCAATTGACACATTTGGGACAGGCGCTGTAAGTGAAGAAGTACTAGTAGATGTAGTAAGCTCTAACTTTGACCTACGTCCAGCTGGAATCATCAACATGCTAGACCTACGTCGCCCAATCTACAAGCAAACAGCTGCTTACGGACACTTCGGACGTACAGATGTAGATCTTCCTTGGGAAAGAACAGACAAAGCTAGCACACTACGTGAACAAGCTTTAGGAAAATAATAATATGATTCAATAGGAGTTACATTCAATTGTAGCTCCTATTTTTATTTTTATTTTGGATTTATTCTAAAGAAAGGTAGTAATGACTTTAAAAGTCTGAGTTGATTGGAGTGGAGGGCACTTGACTCCTGCAGGAACAGAGGGAACGGGAGACCCCACAGGCGGCACGCCGAGGAGGCTCCCGTCACTCCCTGCGGAAAGCAAGTGCCCGGAGCGGAAATCAACGGGCAAAATCATATAGGTAAAACAGTATTCGGTGGATTACAATAAACAACATGAAACCAAACTATAATACTTACCGTCTAATAATTGAATTCTTTATCGAATGATGTAAGGATATTGCAAAAAGAAAAGAATACTGCCTGAAATTCCCGTCTAATTTTTCAAGTTCTCAGTGCAATTTTCTATTGAATAATGGTAGTATTATTTAGTGAATTTATTTTAGGACATATCTTTGTGAAATAAAGCGCATAGGTCCTAATAATATTAGTTATCAAAAACCATGTTTAAGATGCGTGATAAACGGTTAGTTAAAAATAAATATTAATTGAAACGGAGTAGGTGACTACATAAATGTGTGGATTTATTGGTTGCGTTCACGAAAAACCGCAAAACTTTCGTGATGAACAAAAACAACTTTTTTCAAATATGAATGATATCATTACCCACCGTGGACCAGATGATGATGGATACTTCTATGATAACCATATTCAATTCGGTTTCCGTCGTTTAAGTATTATTGATATCGAAAGTGGTCATCAGCCATTAACTTATGAAAATGAACGCTATTGGATTATTTTCAACGGCGAAATCTATAACTATGTTGAACTAAGAGAAGAGCTTCTGAAGGAAGGTTTAACTTTTGAAACGAGTTCAGATACAGAAGTTATTATCGCTCTATATAGTCATATAAAAGAAAAGGCTGTAGAAAAGCTACGTGGGATGTTTTCTTTTGTAATCTGGGATAAACAAGAGCAAACATTATATGGAGCAAGAGATCCTTTTGGAATTAAGCCATTCTTCTACTTTGATGACGGAGAAAAAACATTTTTCGCTTCGGAGAAGAAAAGTATTTTACTTGCATTAGAAAATGATGTGATCAATTATGATTCCCTACAGCATTATTTAACTTATCAATTTGTACCTGAGCCTTACACTATGTCTGAAGGCATTGAAAAATTAGAACCAGGTCATTATTTTACAAAAAAAATCGGTCAAAAAATGAATATCAACCGTTATTGGAAAGCGCATTTCCAACCGGTTAAAAAATCTGAAGATGAGTTCATCAAAGAGATTAGAGATATTCTGTTTGATTCTGTAAAAATTCATATGCGTAGTGATGTTCCAGTTGGTTCTTTCCTATCTGGTGGGATTGATTCTTCCATTATTGCGTCCATTGCGAAACAGTATCACCCAGCAATTAAAACCTTCTCTGTAGGCTTTGAACACAATGGCTTTAGTGAAATTGATGTTGCAAAAGAGACAGCAGATAAATTAGGCGTTGAAAATATTAGTTATGTCATCACGCCACAGGAATATATGAATGAGATTCCTAGAATTATGTGGCATATGGATGACCCGCTTGCAGACCCTGCGTGTGTACCTTTATATTTCGTTGCACGTGAAGCACGTAAGCATGTTACAGTTGTACTTTCAGGTGAAGGTGCCGATGAATTGTTCGGTGGATATAACATTTATCGTGAACCACAATCGTTAGAGGTGTTTAACAAAATACCTGCTACTCTTAAATCCTTCTTACGCTTAATTGCAAAATTAATGCCTGAAGGAATGAGAGGAAAAAGCTTTATTGAGCGTGGAGTAACACCAATGGAAGAGCGCTATATTGGTAACGCGAAAATGTTCTCAGAGGAAGAAAAGAAAAACCTTCTACACGTTTATAAAGATGGTCTAAACTATACCGATATTACAAAGTCTTTATATGAAGAAAGCAGAGGCTATGACCCTGTTGACCGTATGCAATACATTGATATTCATACGTGGATGCGTGGGGATATCCTTTTAAAAGCGGATAAAATGACGATGGCTCATTCGTTAGAGCTACGTGTACCGTTCTTGGATAAAGAGGTGTTTGAAACAGCTTCAAAAATTCCTACAAGCTTAAAAACGGCTAACAATACAACGAAGTATGTTTTACGTAAAGCAGCAGAAGGCGTTGTTCCGGATCATGTCCTAAATCGCAAAAAGTTAGGATTCCCTGTACCGATTCGTCATTGGTTAAAAAATGAAATGAATGATTGGGCTAAAAATATAATCCGCGAAAGCAATACAGACCATTTGATTAACAAAGATTATATGTTAAAGCTTCTTGAGGACCATTGCCAAGGTAAGGCTGACAATAGCCGTAAAATCTGGACTGTATTAATGTTCATGGTTTGGCACCAAGTATATGTAGAAAAAAAGTATTCCTTCGAAAAGGAATACTTAACAGAAAAAGCTTTGCAAATTTAGTTCATTAACGAGGAAGGAAAGTAATGGCTTGTCTTCCCATCTGCACCCAAGATTCTTCGAAATCTTTCTTGGGTGCTTTTTTATTTTTCTCTCCTGTTAAAGGGTCATTGAAATAAACATAATCTTGATCATATCCGGTTATCAAAACGGAATGCTCTTTAAAAGTAACATCTACCAATCCACTCGGGGTGTGCCATGTTTGAAAGAATTGTTTAGACAATTTTTTATATGTGGTATTGATAATAACCCAAACTGGTCTCCCATCAGACAAGTGGGTTTTTAATTCTTTAAACTTCCCACCTGTTAAATCTAGTACTTGTCCGGGTAAGTATGAGTCAGCCAGTTCTTTGATAGGCTCATGATAGACACCTAATCCAGGCTTATCATACGTATACATACTCCCTACAAAACCATCATGGGGATTACCAAAATAAATCTTTCCTTCCTTTACAAAGTAAGGTGTTGGATCTTTTTTAATTTCTTTGGCAAGAGTCATTTTATCAACTTGAACATTTGCATACTGAAGTAGCATGGCTAGACTCGTTACTTCACATCCACGAGGGAGCTCTGGCAGCTGATTAATGACAGGTGCATCGATTAATATACGGTCTTTAATCTTAATAACGGATAAATCAACAGTTTCCTCTACCTTCGAATTGGTTTGCTGAACAGAGGATGATTGAACCCATCCTTTTATAGAATCAGCTGTTTTTGTCATATAGGAGCCATTGGAAAATTGATATAATAAAACAAATAAGATCAAGAGGATAATACCAGTAATTAATACGAATATCTTTAAAAGGCTAGTCCTTTTTTCCAACATAGCGGCTAACACCACCTAAAAAACTTCTATTTAAGTTCAGTTATGGATCATTTATGGTTTGTAAGTCTTATAAAGTATTCTTTTGTAAAGACTTATAGTATTGTCCCTTTTCCGCGTATTCTCTTGTAATACGCTGCATATCTTTAATATCGTCTTCATTCAATTCACGAATGACTTTAGCAGGACGGCCAAAAGCAAGTGTATTTGGTGGTATTTTTTTACCTTGAGGCACGAGACTACCCGCTCCGATAAAGGCACCTTCACCAATTTCAGCGTTATCTAGAATAATGGAACCCATACCAATTAGTGCTTTTTTCCGAATAACACAACTATGTAAAATAACTTGGTGACCGACTGTTACTTCATCTTCAAGAATTAAAGGGTTGTTTGGACTTTGATGTAAGCAGCAGTTATCTTGGACGTTAACTTTATTACCAATTATAGTTGGAGCAATGTCTCCACGAATAACCGTGTTAAACCAAATACTTGACTCTTCACCAACCTCAACATCCCCAGAAATAGTTACGTAATCTGCAATGAATGCAGTCTCTGAAATTTTAGGTTGTTTACCTTTATATGGATATATCATTATTATCTCTCCTTATAGTGTTGGCTTTATCTTATACTTTCTTCTATATGTTAAAGTATAACTTTGCCATAGGCTAATTTTATCGAAATTTAATACACTTTTGTCAAAAGATTTTTTGCTAATTTATGTTATTAAAACTTATTTTTTTATTGAAACAGTTATTAATGGTTATAATGTACATACAAAATAGTGAACGTTTAAGCGAGGTGTTTCAATGTCTATTCCAACCATGCCATTTAGCTTAATGTCTAAAGTATACCGTAAAATATTGCCTACTGTTCATAAAGAACTCTCCTATTGGAGGAAACGAGCAGAGGCTATTCCAAACGCGGAACTCAGAAAACAGGCACTAGCTAGTATTGATACAAAAACCTTTCATTGTGAAGGTGGCGGAATTTTAGCATTAATGGCAAAAGATAAATATAAGGAAGCCATTAAATTTATTGTTGCCTATCAAACCATTAGTGACTATCTAGATAATTTATGTGACCGGAGTACATCCCTTGATCCAGAAGATTTCTCTGCCCTACACGAGTCAATGGAGGACGCGGTGTCATTAAATAAAGAGAGTAAAAATTTTTATCGTAAAAGAGTTGATCAAGATGATGGGGATTATTTGCGAGATCTTACTCAAACATGTCAGGTTGTTTTAGAAGGAATCAATAATTTTCATGGTATTAAAGATCACTTGCGAGAACTTTGCCGTTATTATTGTGACTTACAAATACATAAACATGTGGAAGTAGAGCAAAGAATTCCTCGCTTAAAAACGTGGTTTGATGGTTATAAGAACGAAATTCCAGAAATGGAATGGTATGAGTTTTCTGCATGCTCGGGTTCGACATTAGGGATTTTCTGCTTAATTTCATCGGCTATGAACAACGACTTTCATGAGAGACATGCTAGCAGTATTCGTAATGGCTACTTCCCCTATGTGCAAGGTCTCCATATTTTACTTGATTATTTTATTGATCAAGAAGAAGACAAAGAAGGTGGAGATTTAAATTTCTGTTTTTATTATGAAAATGAACAAGCATTATTCAAACGTTTGCAACACTTTGTAAAAGAAGCAGATAGACACATCGAACAACTCCCTCATAAAGGATTTCACAAATTAATTAATCGAGGATTATTAGGTGTCTACTTGTCGGATGACAAAGTTGGTAGTCAAAAGGGAGTTCGTAAGCTTGCACGAGAAATGATTAAAAGCGCCGGACTAACTAGCTATTTCTTCTATATAAATGGAAAAATGTATCGAAAAATGCAGAGATGGGTTCCGGCTAGTGTGGTTAGAGCACTCATAAAATAATAAAAAGGTAGCGAGGAGCTACCTTTTTTCAATGGCGATTATAAAAGGAGGGTTATTCTTTTGATTAATAAATTGGTATTGAAGAACATGTACGATACTTTGATCTAAATGTCTAATATATCGGAGTAAATAATCTCTTTCAACAGCGCCTTCTATATGACCATGATAAATAACAATGACAATGATACCTTCAGGTGCTAATAACTCAATAATCTGATCAATTGCTTCAATTGTCGTTACTGGTTTAGTAACAATCTCTTTGTCTCCACCTGGAAGGTAACCTAAATTAAAGACAGCACCCGTAATTTTTCCATGATGAAGCGGAGGGATAGTGGCAAGAATATTTTCATGACCCGTTTGAAAAAGAGTGACTTGTTCGGACCATTCCTGTTCCTCTAAACGGACTTTTGTATTGTTAATCGCTTCTTCTTGTATGTCAAAGCCGTAAACTCGTCCATTAGAACCCACCAAATTCGCAAGGAATACCGTATCATGACCATTACCCACTGTCGCATCGATTACGATATCACCAGGTGAAATGGCACGTTCTAATAAGCTTCTTGCAAAAGGCAGTATACGTTCTAACTTCATGATTTTACCTCCAAATTCTTATGATAGTATTTCCCTTGATAGCTATTTCTTCTAATCAATTCACGGTCAATGGAGTTCAGAACTTCCCATTTATTAACACTCCACATCGGTCCAATCATTAAATCAATCGGGCCGTCCCCTGTAATACGGTGCACAATCATTTCTGGAGGTAAAATTTCTAGTTGGTCACATACTAAGGTTACATAGTCTTCAAAGGATAAAAACTCAAGCATCCCTTTTTCATATTGCTTTACCATCGGTGTCCCTTTTAAGAGATGAAGTAAATGAATTTTTATTCCTTGAACATCAAGTTTTGCTACTTCTCGAGCGGTCTCCATCATCATTTCCGGCGATTCAAGTGGTAAGCCGTTAATAATATGAGAACAGATGCGAATATTGTGCTTACGAAGTTTATTTACACCTTCAACGTAACAATCATAGTCATGGGCACGATTAATTAACAATGCGGTGCGCTCGTGAACGGTTTGTAAACCTAATTCAACCCATAGATAAGTTCTCTCATTAAGCTCAGCCAAATACTCTACTACATCGTCTGGAAGACAGTCTGGACGAGTAGCAATCGAAAGTCCCACTACTCCTTCTTGTTGTAATACAGATTCAAATTTTTCTCGAAGAACATCAACGGGTGCATGGGTATTCGTATATGCCTGAAAATAGGCCATATACATCCCATCTTTCCATTTGGTGTGCATTTTATCTTTTATATCTGTGAATTGTTTATTAAGGTCGTCTGCGCGGTTTCCAGCAAAGTCTCCGGAGCCCGCTGCACTGCAAAAAGTACACCCACCATGAGCAACCGTGCCATCACGATTCGGACAATCAAAACCACCATCTAAAGCTACCTTAAACACTTTATGGCCAAAGTGATTACGTAAATGGTAATTCCAAGTGTGATACCTTTTATTATCAGAAGCATATAGAAAAGGGTTTGTCTGATTCACCAGAAAACCTCCTTAAATTTAATGGAACATGAATAACATTTTAACACGTCAAAAACAGCTTATTCAATTGTAAGCGATATGGAAGAAAACTGGAGGGGTATTCATGACAGTTTTGAGGATTTTTGTCGAATGGTTTTACCCTCAGTAATGAAAAATATTGCCTTAAAACAAATGGTGTTATCCCGAGCAGATGTGAACAAACTAATGAAGAAGCATTTATGGAGTAAAAAACCTAGTTAATGGATTTTTACTGCTTCACTTTCCACTTACCTAGATAGGGGGTCAAAGAGATGGCTACTCGTCAATCGGTAGAAGACTTAATTCAACAATGTGAAGACGCAATTAGAAATGCACAGGATCAATATAAGGAAAGCAGCAAACAAGAACACTATAACGATGATGATTATGATAAAGCTTTGCAAGCACTAGAGGATTCTTATAACGATTTAGCTAGGTTAGCTCATAGTGCAAATGCACAGCAAAGAGATCAACTCCACCGTATGAGATTACAGCTTCAACAATTACAAAACCATATGATTCTGCTTGATCACGAAGACTAAGGAGAGGATATTATGGTAAAAAAACGTTCAAAGCAAAATAATCCAGAGCAAAAAACACGAAACGGTATCAATAATCAAGATGTTGAATTTGGTCAATATGATCCTGTAAAAGAGTCAAAGAAAAAGTACGAGAAAAAAGGGCAGCCTGTAAAATCAAAGTCCCATCCAGAGCCTGAGCAGTCATCATAAAAATAAAGCCTCAATACTTCATGTATTGAGGCTTTGTTTTTGAAAAATTTGAATAAGTTTGTACAATAATTTTTATCTTGCAGATACTGTAAAAAAGAACTAAAATTGTTTTGGTGTTCGAAATATGTGTAAAGGGGCGTTTTTCATGCCGCGTGCCTTATGGCTGTTGATAATAGGGATGGCAGTGAATGTAACGGGCTCTTCTTTTTTGTGGCCTCTAAATGCGATTTATATTCATGATCATTTAGGGAAGTCTTTGACGGTTGCAGGATTGGTCCTTATGTTAAATTCCGCTGCTAGTGTCATAGGAAATTTATTTGGAGGTACCCTCTTTGATAAAATAGGAGGCTATAAATCTATTCTTTTAGGAATAGGAATTACGGTGTTTTCACTAGTAGGTTTAACTTTCTTGCACACCTGGCCATATTACGTTGTATTTTTGACGATTATTGGTTTCGGATCAGGAATTGTTTTTCCTGCTATGTATGCTATGGCAGGTTCTGTTTGGAAAGAAGGAGGAAGAAGGTCATTTAATGCCATCTATGTAGCACAAAATGTTGGGGTTGCCGTGGGCGCCGCATTAGGTGGATTAGTCGCATCTTATTCATTCCAGTTAATCTTCTTAGCTAACGCTCTAATGTATATCATTTTCCTTCTAATTGCTGTATTTGGTTATCGTACGATACAAGCAAGACCAGCCAAACAGACGTCATTTATTCAGGAAAAAGGAATCGTTAAAGATCACACCAAACTATATGCCTTACTTATATTATGTCTCGGTTATTTATTATGTTGGGTTGGATATGTTCAGTGGCAGTCTACTATTGCTGCGTACACACAACAAATTAATATTTCGTTAACCCAATATAGTATTCTATGGACCATAAATGGTGCCATCATCGTACTCGGTCAACCGTTTATGAATGTTATTGTTAAAGCTTTTAAGAGTTTAAAATCGCAAATCATTGTTGGGATGGTCATCTTTATTGGTTCTTTCATTGTGGCAGCTTCGGCAAAACAATTTGCTGCATTTATAACCGCTATGGTTATTTTAACGATAGGAGAAATGTTAATCTGGCCAGCAGTACCGACCATCGCAGATCAGTTAGCTCCAAAAGGGAGAGAAGGCTTTTACCAAGGAATTGTTAATAGTACGGCAACGGGTGGAAGAATGATTGGACCGCTTCTTGGAGGCTTTCTAGTTGACATTTATGGTATGTCAATGCTATTCCTAGTATTAATATCACTGTTTGTCATAGCCATTTTTACAACTTCAATATATGACCGAAAATTGAAAGAAACGGCAAGTTTGGTTCAACATACTTCTTAACTCATTAGCTCATCTAATAAAGGTGGGCTAATTTTTTTTGTTCAACAACCTTATAATAATATTATATATAGAAGTAAGGAGGGCCCCGGAAATGAAAATCGTTGTTGCACCAGACTCATATAAAGGCAGTATGACATCTGCTGAAGTAGCCAGTACGATCGAATTGGCTTTAAAAAAGGCTATCGATCATGTTGAAGTGCTCACCGTACCTATGGCAGACGGAGGTGAGGGGACGGTTGAAGCTCTTGTGAAAGCAACAAATGGTCAGTTAATTCATATTATGTGTACAGGCCCACTTGGTGATAAGGTGAAGACTGTTTTTGGTCAATTAGGCAAAAGCGAAACGGTCATTTTAGAAGTGGCGAGCACTTCAGGCTTAACTATGGTTCCACTCGAAAATAGAAACCCTTTTAAAACTACTTCATACGGATTAGGGGAACTAATAAAAAGTTGTTTAGATAAGGGGTTTCGCTCCTTTATTATCGGTCTTGGCGGTAGTGCTACTAATGACGGTGGATTAGGGTTATTACAGGCTCTCGGTGGCAAGTTTCTTGATAAGAATGGAAATGAAGTAGGTGTGTTTGGTAAAGATTTATTAAATATAAGGGAAGTTAAACTAGATCGTGTTGACCCTCGTATTTTTCAAAGTACTATTATTATTGCTTCAGATGTTGATAACCCGCTTTGTGGGAAAAATGGAGCAACACATGTTTTTGGCCCACAAAAGGGAGCGACAGAGGAGCAGATTCTATTGCTTGATAAAGCGATGAAAAACTATGCACAGCTAATGGAGCTCGAGTTAAAAAGGAATATTCATGAAACACCTGGCGCAGGTGCAGCTGGTGGGTTGGGTTTTGCTTTGTTAGCATTAGGAGGACAGCTTGAATCGGGTGCTAACGTTGTTGCAAAAGCTGTTGCATTAGAGGAAATTCTATCGGATGCTGACTTTTTATTTACCGGCGAAGGGCGGAGTGATGTACAAACTTTACATGGTAAGGTTCCTTCATATGTAGGCACCCTTGCCAAAAAGCATAAAGTTAAGACTATTCTTTTATCAGGTAGTTTAGGAGAAAATACAGAGGAGTTATACACCGTTTTTGATGCTTGTTTTTCTATAACAAACGGTCCAATCAGTTTAGATGAAAGCATGGTTCATGCTAAAAAACTTTTATACAATCAAGCCTTCAATATCGCTCAGTTATTGAAATTTCAAGAGAATAAAGGTTAAAAAAGTTTAGAAGATAAATAGTTTTCATATGTTGTAAATTAAGCTTGTCCTTTTCTACTTTAAAAGGTAAAATTTGTGAAAAAACAGTGACGGATGATCAAACTATGGAACTAATAAAATTACTACTTTTTAACCTTTCTCTACTACTAGTTATTTTGTTTTTTGTTCAAATCTCTCTTGAGCGTTTACACATTAATCAAATTTCCAAAAAAGGTCTTCTTCTCTATTTTATTGTTTCACTCTTTATATGTATGTTTTTCTCTGTAACGGTTATGGAAGGAGTAAGAGTCGATCTTAGACAGGTCGTTCTAATTTTAGGTGGATTATACTTCGGCTTTGCTCCTATCTTAGCTTTAGTCATGATCCTGATTCGCTCCTTTCTGGGTTTTGATATTGGCCTTTGGGTGAGTATTGGAATCTACGGAATGATGGTCATTGCTATTCATCTAATCAGGCCATGGTTTATAAAACAAGCATTTTCACGAAAACTCTTTGTTTTAATGGGATTTACCACTCTAACCACTCTTGCTTTTTTTATCATTTACCAAGTACTTCACGTCTCTATATTACGAGCTGATATTTTGTTTGGAATGATTGTCATTCCTGCTTTAAGCATTGGAGTGATCGCCTATGCTTTCGAATCGATTAAACAAAATATGCTCTTGCGGGAACAAATAGTAAAATCTCAAAAGCTTGAGGCAATTGGGCACACTGGAGCTGCCATTTCACATGAAATCAGGAACCCTATAGCAAAAGCTAAGCATATGAATCAAACATTATTAGCTGAGAAAAAGTTACCACCTGAGATTACCGAACAATTGAAAGTGTCCATATTGGAGTTAGAGAAAGCAGAAAAAATCATTCATGGTTTTTTAGCGTATGCGATCCCTACATTAAATCATGTGGAAGAAATGGATATCCATCGTGAGCTTAACCATGTGCTTCAAATGGTAGAACCAATGGCCAAACTTCAAAAGGTTGTTATTGAGACAGACTTCGGGCCAATCGGTATGATTCAGGGAGATAAGAAGAGTTTCAGTCAATGCTTTCTTAATATTATTAAAAATGGAATAGAATCCATGCCATCTGGCGGCATATTACAAGTAAAAACGAACCATACAGACAAGTATATAAATATCATAATTAGTGATACCGGCAAAGGTTTTAGTAAAGAAGAAATCAATAGATTGGGTGAGCCTTACTACTCCATCAATGAAGATAAGGGAATGGGGTTTGGGATGATGGTGGCATACAGTATTGTAAAAGCTTTAAAAGGAACGATAAAGGTAAATAGTGAGATAGACAAAGGAAGCACTTATTCTGTATCCATTCCACAATATCTAATTCAATCATCTACAACACATTCAAACAACAGACAGCTGGGGATTAGTTCCAACTAAGTCCCTGGTCTTATTTATAATTAAAGCGTAAGCCGGTTCATAGAAAGACAGCGGTTCCCCTATAATCAAATTAACAAATGAACGATTTTTTAGGAGGAACCAATCATGAAAAAGAAAATATTAGGCACTATAGCTTTAGGATCATTACTGTTAATAACAGGCTGCAACGTAATGGCAGCAGAAAAAGGAGAACAACAATCGGTTAATATAAATAAAGATTCAGCTGAGCAGTTGAAAGTTGAATTAAACATTGGTGTGGGAAACCTTGATGTGACAGCAGGATCAAATGAGTGGATTGAAGGTACACTGGAATATAGTAATAAAAAACTTGAACCGGAAGTATCGTACGATTTGCGTGGGAAAACGGGGAAAGTGAAGATTGATCAACAGAACGATGGATTTGCGAGCAATCTAAACATGGGTGACTTTAAAAACGATTGGGATTTACAACTAAGTGAAGATGTCCCTATGGATTTAGAAGTTAATAATGGTGCTTCTGATACGGAACTTAATTTAAGTGGTCTGCAATTAACATCATTGGAGGTCAATTCAGGAGTAGGCGATCTAACCCTTGACCTAAGCGGAGATTGGAAGGAAAGCTTTTCTACAAACGTTGCCATGGGTGTAGGAGATACAACCATGATCTTACCGAAAGATGTAGGAGTGAAAGTAACCTCCTCTAAAGGTATCGGAAGCTCAAACTTTGAAGGTTTCATCTCTCGAGGTGATGGTGTATATGTAAACGAAGCTTATAAAAATGCTGATGTTATATTAACTGTAAACATGGAATTAGGTGTAGGAGACATCAATTTTAAAATAGAAGATTAATGAAAAAGGCTGCATAGAAGTTATGCAGCTTTTATTATTGTCTGAAAAGTGTGATAAAATAGTGATAAATTATTTATTATAAGGGGAGTTCTATGAAAGATACTTTATTGAAGATTCCAGTTGATTACATAGAAACCATTGTTGAGAATGCTTTTGAGTGGTTAGTGGTAGTAGATAAACAAGGAAAGATTATTTATATTAATAAAAATTACTGTGACTTCTTAGAAGTTGTTAGAGAAGAAGTAGTCGGTAAACATGTGGCAGAAGTGATAGAGAATTCCCGCATGCACATTGTAGCAGAGAAAGGGAAAGAAGAAATTGCCGATTTACAATACATAAAAGGTAACTATATGATAGCTAATCGCATTCCAATCAAAAAAGACGGAGATGTGATTGGTGCTTTTGGAACGGTTTTTTTTAGGGATACTCAAGCTTGGATGAAAATGAACAGCCATGTTAAAAGTATGTTATCAAAAATGCAAAACTATATTCAGGATATTGATCGTAGTGTCAAATATAGCTTGGAAGATTTATTAGGCGATTCGAAACCGATTCATAGTTTAAAAGAAAAAGTAAAAATGGTTGCTTCAAGTGATATATCCGTCCTTATTCGAGGGGAAAGTGGGACTGGGAAAGAGCTCATTGCTCATAGTATTCATCAATTAAGCAATCGAAGTCATCAGCCTTTTGTAAAAATAAATTGTGGAGCAATACCTGAACATTTACTTGAATCCGAGTTATTTGGGTACGAAGAAGGAGCTTTTACTGGGGCAAAAAAGGGTGGAAAGAAAGGAAAGTTTCAATTAGCGGATGGGGGAACTTTGTTTCTTGATGAAATTGGGGACATGCCCATGAACATGCAAGTGAAACTATTAAGAGCTTTACAAGAAGGGGAAATAGAAAGTGTTGGATCAACAAACCCAACCATGGTTGATGTTAGGATTATTGCTGCAACGAATCGTCCTCTAGAAAAAATGATGGAAGAAAAAAGGTTTAGGGAAGATTTGTTTTACCGGATAAATGTCGTTCCTTTTATGATTCCAGCTCTTAGAGAAAGAATGGAAGACCTCCCTGTTTTACTCAATTATTTTATTAAAAAGATTACGAAGAAATCGGGTAAAAGAATACACTCCATTCAGGAAAGTGTAATTGAGTTGTTTAACGAATATAGTTGGCCAGGAAATATTCGTGAATTAGAAAATGTGGTTGAGGCAGCCATCCACTTAACTAATGAAGAAGTGATTTCCCTTGATTCCTTACCTGATTATATAAAAGATTCTTCCGTGTATCCTCTTGGTAAAAAGAAGTTAAAAGAAATACTTGATGAGACAGAAAAGAGAGTTTTAAGACAAAGTTTAATTAAGTTTAACGATGATAAACTTCAAGCGGCAAAGGCATTGGGAATTAGTAAATCCACTATGTATGAAAAGTTAAAAAAGTACCAATTGGATTAAATCTTTTTAGTTTTGACTCAATCAGTAGATGTCCAGAACTTCGGAAATCTGTCCGGAATTCTGGACTTTTTTCTGTTTAAATCTTTGATGTGGTCATGCGAAGGGTTCAGGTGGGGAGGACAAGCTAAGCTTATTCTATTATTAATAAAATCTTAAAGAGTCTTTCCGAATATCCGGAAAAAATATTCACGAAAAATTCAAAAAATATAACAGGAATCAATATCAGAAAGTTGGCACGCTTTTTGCATTATATAAATGAATCCATTTAAGGGGTGGAAAGGAGAGTCAGACTTCACAGGGTAATTTAATTTTTTTAAAAAAATTGTAAACGGTTTCAATTAATCGAATTTATTTTAAAAAGCAAGGGGGAAAAGAAATGCTTAGTATGATTGGTCTCGTTGGTGGTTTGGCCTTATTAATATTTTTAACGATGCGTGGAATGAATTTACTAGTAGCAGGACCGCTTTCAGCTTTATTTGTAGCAGTTTTAAATGGAATGCCATTATTTCCTCAGTTAGTGGGTGAGGGTGAAGCGAATCTAGTTGGAAACTATATGACTGGTTTTTCGGGATTTGTTACTGCTTGGTATTTAATGTTCTTACTAGGGGCCATTTTTGGAAAAGTAATGGAAGATAGTGGAGCAGCAGATAGTGTATCCAAGCTAATTGTTAATAAGCTTGGGATGAAATATGCAGTCTTAGCGATTGTAATCGCTTGTGCTGTTTTAACATATGGTGGGGTAAGTTTATTCGTTGTTGCTTTCTCGGTGTATCCAATGGCGCTAAGCTTATTTAAACAAGCTAATTTACCAAGAAGGTTTATACCAGCTGCCTTAGCATTTGGTTCAGTTACTTTTACGATGACTTCTGCAGGTTCACCGGAAATCCAAAACTGGATTCCTATTCAATACTTAGATACAACACCATACGCTGGATGGGAAGTAAGTTTAATTGTAGCTGTGTTTATGATGATTTTCGGCTACTGGTGGTTAAAGCGTATGATTACAAAAGCGGTTGCTAAAGGGGAAACGTTTATTTCAAGAGAATCGGATCCTGTTAGTGAAGAGCGTGCATTGCCAAATCCGTTATTAGGAATTGTTCCATTGCTAGTTGTTCTTGTTATTTCGTTTGTATTCCATGATTCACTAAAACAATCCGCCCTTATTATTGCTTTATTAGGTGGGGTCATTGCTACTTATCTATTAAACCGTAAATATTTTAAAAATTTCTGGAATGCTGTTTCTGAAGGGACACTTGGTGCCTTAATTGCGATTGGTAATACGGCAGCTGTTGTTGGTTTTGGTGGCGTTGCAAAAGCCGTACCTGCCTTCAATGTGGCAGTAGATTTTATGACGAGTATTCCTGGTTCTCCATTAATTGGTGGGGCCATTGCCGTTAGTGTCATTGCAGGTATGACAGGTTCAGCTTCCGGCGGTCAGGCAATTGCTTTACCTTTAATTGCCCCTCATTACGTAGACATGGGAGTCAATACAGAGGCACTTCACAGGGTTGTGGCTATATCTTCTGGTGCATTAGATTCCCTTCCGCATAACGGATATGTCGTTACAACCGTTCGTGCTATTTGTGGTGAATCCCACCAAGACGCATATGGAGCGGTTGGAGCTGTAACGGTTATTGTTCCATTAATCGGTGTAGCTATTGCGATTCTATTATTCTCATTTGGCTTAGGTATTTAGAGAAAGGAGTTCATCATGGTTGAAAATAAGGTTGTTTTGATAACTGGTGCTGCTCAAGGGATCGGTTATGAAATTGGAAAAAGATTTGCTTCCCAAAAAGCGAAGGTAGTTTTGACAGATATACAAGAAGACCTCGTTGTGGAGGCAGCTGAAAAAATTAAACAAGAGGGATATAATGCATTAGGATTAAAATGTGATGTGACATCTGAAGAAGATATGAAACAGGTAATCTCTGAAGCCGTAAATCATTATGGTACGCTGGATATCCTAATCAACAACGCAGGGCTGCAACACGTTTCCTATATTGAAGATTTTCCAACTGAAAAATTTGAGTTCATGCTTAAAGTCATGTTAACGGCTCCGTTTGTTGCGATCAAGCATGTACTACCCATTATGAAGGAGCAAAGAGCTGGCAGAATTATCAACATGGCATCCATCAATGGATTAGTAGGCTTTGCTGGAAAGGCTGCATACAATAGTGCCAAACATGGTGTTATCGGTTTAACGAAAGTTGCTGCTTTAGAAAGTGCACCATTCGGAATTACCGTTAATGCCATTTGCCCAGGTTATGTGGACACTCCACTCGTGCGTAATCAATTAGCTGATCTATCCAAAACGAGAAATGTACCATTGGAAAAAGTGTTAGAAGAAGTGATTTATCCATTAGTACCGCAAAAGAGACTTTTAACTGTTGAAGAAATCGCTGATTATGCGATCTTCTTAGCAAGTGATGCTGCTAAAGGTGTAACAGGTCAGGCTGTTGTCATAGATGGCGGATATACGATTCAATAAATTCCGAGAGGTGGCTCCCAATTGGGGAGCCTTTTTTTCTTGTTGAGATTTAGGGCGGTTCGCGGATATATTTGGATGAACCCGGGATAAATGTTAATTTTCGCGGATATATGGAAAAAAGCGCGGAAATATTAAAATTTTCGCGGATATATGAAAAAAAGCGCGGATATATTAAAATTTTCGCGGATATATAAGAATAAGCGCGGATAAACTTACAAGGTTACCAATGGATAGTTAAATTTCTCGGGACTAAACCTGGAGAGAGTACACCAGTCTTATATCAACTACCTTTTTTAGGGGCACCAAAACAAATTTTTCTCATAAAATAGCCAGTATCTCTTCATTGACTTGCATCTGTAAGAGAAATTTAATACAATAAACGATATAATTTAAAAAGCTTTTTGAATACGAAAAGCCTAACCCTATAATTAATGACTATGAAGAGGAATAGTAGTGGTTTAAAGCCTGTTTTAGAGAGTTGACGGTTGGTGAAAGTCAATCAGGCCTATCATGAACTCGCCTCCTGAGTTGCAAGTGTGAAGTAACAGTAATGCTTGCCGTTTGCCGCGTTAAGGTGTAATGAAGTGGGTGACTTAGTCACTAATGTGGGTGGTACCGCGGGAGATTCATACATAATCCTCTCGTCCCTTTTTTGGGGCGAGGGGTTTTTTATATTTATAAACGATTTTTAGGAGGAAAAAAAGATGAGCTTCAATCATCAAGATATCGAAAAAAAGTGGCAACATTATTGGGATAACAACAAAACGTTCAAAACGAGCGAAGAAAAAGGAAAACGCAAATTTTATGCGTTAGATATGTTTCCTTATCCATCTGGCGCAGGTCTTCACGTAGGGCATCCAGAAGGATATACAGCGACAGACATTATCTCAAGAATGAAGCGTGCTCAAGGATATAATGTCCTTCATCCAATGGGCTGGGATGCATTCGGTTTACCAGCGGAGCAATACGCGCTAGATACAGGAAATGACCCAGCAGAATTCACAGCACAAAACATTGAGACATTCCGTCGTCAAATTAAAGCATTAGGATTCTCATATGACTGGGATCGTGAAGTAAATACAACGGATCCAGAGTATTATAAATGGACTCAATGGATTTTCTTACAACTTTTTGAAAAAGGCTTAGCTTACATTGATGAAGTAGCTGTTAACTGGTGTCCAGCACTAGGAACCGTTTTATCCAATGAAGAAGTAATAGATGGGAAAAGTGAGCGCGGTGGGCATCCAGTTGAGCGCCGTCCAATGAAACAATGGATGTTAAAAATTACAGCTTATGCAGACCGTTTATTAGAGGATTTAGAAGAATTAGACTGGCCAGAAAGCTTAAAAGACATGCAACGTAACTGGATTGGCCGTTCTGAAGGTGCTGAAGTGACTTTCAATATTGATGGTCATGATGAAACATTTACAGTTTTCACAACGAGACCTGATACTTTATTCGGTGCAACATACGCTGTATTAGCTCCTGAGCATTCATTAGTTAGTAAAATTACAACTGCTGACCAACGTGAAGCGGTTGATGCATACTTAGATCAGGTTAAGAGTAAAAGTGACCTTGAGCGTACAGATTTAGCTAAAGATAAAACGGGTGTTTTCACAGGTGCTTATGCGATTAATCCTGTAAACGGTGAAAAAATGCCAATCTGGATTGCTGATTACGTACTTGTTAGCTATGGTACAGGTGCAATCATGGCAGTACCAGGACATGATGAGCGTGACTACGAATTTGCTCAAAAGTTTAACTTAACGATTAAAGAAGTAGTTGCTGGTGGAGATGTAACAAAAGAAGCTTATACAGGTGACGGGGAACATGTGAACTCTGACTTCTTAAATGGTTTAAATAAAGAAGATGCGATTCAAAAGAGCATTGCTTGGTTAGAGGAAAAAGGCATTGGGACGAAGAAAGTCACTTACCGTCTACGCGACTGGTTATTCAGCCGCCAACGTTATTGGGGAGAGCCCATTCCAGTGATTCATTGGGAAGATGGCACCATGACAGCAGTCGATGAAAAGGAACTTCCGTTATTACTTCCAAAGACAACAGCTATTCGTCCTTCTGGAACTGGAGAATCTCCATTAGCTAATATTGAAGATTGGGTAAACGTAGTCGACCCTGTAACTGGTAAAAAAGGTCGTCGTGAAACAAATACTATGCCGCAGTGGGCCGGTAGCTGCTGGTACTACTTACGTTATATTGATCCGAAAAACAGTGAAGCATTAGCTGATCCGGAAAAATTAAAACAATGGTTACCAGTTGATATTTATATCGGTGGGGCAGAGCATGCAGTTCTTCACTTACTATATGCTCGCTTCTGGCACAAATTCCTTTATGATATCGGAGTTGTTACTACAAAAGAGCCGTTCCAAAAGTTATTCAACCAAGGAATGATCTTAGGTGAAAACAACGAAAAAATGAGTAAATCTAAAGGGAATGTTGTCAATCCAGATGAGATTGTTAGCAGCCACGGAGCAGATACCCTTCGTTTATACGAAATGTTCATGGGACCACTTGAGGCTTCAATTGCATGGTCAACAAAAGGTCTTGATGGTGCACGCCGCTTCTTAGACCGTGTATGGCGTCTATTAATTGAAGAAGATGGAACTTTAAGTGCTAAAGTTCAGGATAGCACTGATACGACTTTAGAAAAGGTTTACCATCAAACAGTGAAGAAAGTAACAGAGGACTATGAAGGATTACGCTTCAATACTGCGATTTCTCAATTAATGGTGTTCATCAATGATGCTTATAAAGCAACGGTTCTACCTAAGGATTTTGTAGAAGGCTTTGTAAAATTATTAGCACCAGTGGCTCCACATATTGCTGAAGAGCTTTGGGAAAAACTTGGCCATACAGAAACAATCTCTTATCATACATGGCCAGCATTTGATGAAGCAAAGCTAGTGGACGATGAAGTTGAAATCGTTGTTCAAATTAACGGTAAAGTAAAAGCAAAATTACTTGTTCCAACAGATGCAAACAAAGAAACATTAGAGCAAATTGCCATGGGCGATGATGCAGTAAAAGAACAAATCGATGGGAAAACCGTTCGAAAAGTAATCGCAGTTCCAGGCAAGCTTGTTAATATAGTTGCTAACTAATTTATTTTAGGAAGGACGACTTTTTATGAGTATTGAAATAATTACTACAGAAGAACTTCAAGAGAAGTTAAAAAAAGGAGAAAACCTTGAATTAGTCGATGTAAGGGAAGATGAGGAAGTAGAATTTGGGATGATTCCTGGTGCAAAGCACATTAAAATGGGCGAGATTCCAGCAAACCTAGATTACTTCGACAAAGACAAAGAATACATCTTCATTTGTCGCTCTGGACGCAGAAGTGAAAATGTTTGCTACTACTTACAGGACCAAGGCTATAAAGTACGTAATATGTTAGGCGGTATGCTTGACTGGTCAGGTGAAACGAAATAATGGTATTGGGGTCAGACCCCCTTTAGTTAACTAAAGGGGGTCTGACCCTTTTGTTTTAAATTTTTCTGAAAATGGTAACAATGGTGGAAAAAGATAGCGGGAGAGAGAGTATGATACAAGTTAAGTTATTCGACCAGGAGCATGAGAAGGATTTGGAGTTGGAGATGAATAAGTTTCTTCAAAAACTAGAAGAAGCGAAGATTGTTGATATTAAGTATCATGTTGCAGCACTTCAAGAGGACATTGACGAACAAGTTTATTGTTATTCAGCCATGATCATCTATCGCTCATAAAGAGTTCAAAAAAGCTGGTCCTAAAAATAGAACCAGCCATTATTATTTACCTAATGAAAACTGTGCTGCATTTGTCCCAGCTAATCTTCCTGTAACTAGAGCGGAAGTAATATTGTAGCCACCTGTATAGCCGTGGATATCTAAAATTTCTCCACAGAAGTAAAGCCCATTCATTAGTTTGGATCCCATTGTTTGTGGCTCAATTTCTTTAACCGAAACTCCACCACCTGTAACAAAGGCTTTTTCTATAGAGAGTGTCCCATGAACTCCAAATTGAAACTGTTTACAGCTTTTCACGAATTCTCTAATTTTATCATTAGAAACCGTTCCACCTTGTGCGGAAGGGTCTATATCGCTTTTCTCTAAAAGAAATAATAAATAACGTTCAGGCATAAACCCTTTTAAAATATTTTTTACACTTTTTTTCGGGTCCTCTTTCATCATTTTAATGACTTCTTGAAACAGAGGTTCTTCTTTTGTGTCAGGAAGTGCGTCAATACTCATGACAACCTCTTTTAAATTCCATTTTTTCATAGCCTTCACCACATACTGACTGCAGCGTAATACGGCTGGGCCGCTTATCCCGAAATGGGTAAAAATCATGTCCATACGGTGCGTGATAAGAGGCTTACCCTTAGGATTAAGTACACTTAACCCAATGTCTCTTAGAGATAGCCCTTGTAATGTCTTTTCTTTAATAAATGGTTCGTTTGAAGTGATAGGTACTTCAGTTGGAAACAATTCTGTGATGGTATGACCCGCTTCTTCAGCCCAAGCATACCCGTCACCTGTTGAGCCGGTGTGGGGGACGGATTTTCCTCCAACCGCTAATACAACAGAACCGGTATCATATCTTTCACCATCTTTTAACTGAACAGCGACTGCTTGCTGGTCATCATATACTATATCTGCAACCGGTGTATTTGTTTTAATATCAACCTTGAGTTCTTTTAGCTTAGAAATTAAAGCATCCACTACCGACTGGGCTTTATCGGTAACAGGAAACATTCGTCCGTGATCCTCTTCTTTAAGCTTTATGCCTAAATTTTCAAAGAAGAGGATAATGTCTTCGTTACTAAAGATAGAAAAAGCACTGTATAAAAATCGGCCATTTCCAGGAATATGTTTAATAATTTCATCAACAGGTAGTCGATTCGTTACATTACATCTTCCACCGCCGGAGATGGCTAGCTTTCTCCCTAGTTTGTCACCTTTATCGATTAGAAGTACTTTCGCACCTTGTTCTCCTGCTGCAATGGAAGCCATAAGCCCAGATGGACCGCCACCAATTACAATAACGTCATATTTCAATAAATTCACCAACTTCTTCCGAATTACATAAATACATGTTTAATATTATAGAACATTCTCAAATAAGATGAAAAGAATACATTACATCTTTAATTCAAACTAGCACTTCCTGAAAGAGAGGTGTAAACTAATTATTAGTGATTTTTTGTCTTACATAAGTTTTTATTTAAGTCTCTTTTCGCATTGATCGTTGATTTAGGATGGTTTCATTAAGTTAGTCCGTTGATTTCCGCTCCAGGCACTTGCTTTCCGGGGGGCGTTCGCCGAGCCTCCTCGTCGCTTACGCTTCTGCGGGGTCTCGCCTGAAACGCTAATCCCCCAGGAGTCTAGTGCCTTCCGCTCCAATCAACTCAGGTGTATAAATAAAGCAACTAACTTTACGAAAAGAGCCTTATTATGCGTGTCGAAGAACATAATAATAAGGATATTATATAGATAGTTTCCTGAATTGATTTTTTTCACTAGTGAGGGATTATATGTCATCAAAGCTATTAAGAGGAACTTTTATTTTAACTTTAGGAACGATGATTTCGAAGGTATTGGGGTTATTTTATATTATTCCTTTTTACCAAATAGTTGGTAAAGAGGGGACCTTATTATATAACTACTCGTACGTACCATATACAATATTCATTTCGATCGCCACAGCAGGTATACCCTTGGCAGTCTCAAAATTTATTGCTAAATATAATACCATTGAGGAATACGCAATAGGGCGTAAACTCTTTAAATCTGGACTTGTTGTAATGACAATTACAGGGATAAGTTCATTTGCAATGCTCTATTTCTCAGCACCGATACTTGCGGACATAGTAATCCCGTCAAATGATACAACCTCTAATCCACAGGATATAATTGTGGTAATAAGGGCAGTTAGTTTTGCATTAATAATCATCCCTTTTATGAGTTTAATCAGAGGATTTTTCCAAGGGCATCAATCGATGGGACCTTCAGCTGTTTCCCAAGTTGTTGAACAGCTAGTTAGAATTATATTTTTATTAGCAGGAGCTTTTGTTGTTTTAAATATAATGAAAGGAAGCCTTGCTACAGCTGTGAGTGTTGCCACTTTTGCAGCGTTTATTGGTGGATTAGGGAGTTTAGGAGTCTTATTTTGGTATTGGTATAAACGAAAACCTTACCTTGATGAACTACTTGAAAAAGATAAGGGAACTCTAGATATATCTTTAAAAGATATGTACAAAGAGATATTGATTTATTCAATACCATTCGTCTTAATTGGAATTGCAAATCCGCTTTTTCAAATGATAGACCTTTTAACTTTTCAGAGGGCGATGGCGGAGATAGGACTTACTGAAGTAGCAAAAGATGCGTTATCTATATTAAATGTCCAAACCCACAAGCTCGTAATCATCCCGGTTTCATTAGCAACAGCCTTCTCTTTAACACTGGTACCAAGTATTACGAAGGCCTTTATGGAACAGGATCAGATTAGTTTGAATCGACAGTTAAATCAAACGTTTCAAGTTCTATTATTTTTAACTTTACCATCTGCGGTTGGTTTAGCTTTATTATCTGAGCCGGTTTATACGGTCTTTTACGAGCATGATCTATTAGGTAGTGAGGTTTTAAGAGTGTATGCACCTGTTGCTATGTTATTTGCTCTTTACTCTGTAACTGCGGCGATTTTACAAGGCTTGGATGAACAACGATTTACCATTTTGAGTTTACTTGTTGGAATTTTAGTGAAGCTCACTTTAAACATCCCTTTTATAAAGTTATTTGAAACGAACGGGGCTATTTTTGCAACAGCTTTAGGATACGGATCGGCTATTTTGATTAACTTATTAGTAATTAAGAATTTCTCAAAATATAAATTCCGTTTAGTGATTAGAAGAAGTTTGTTAATTATTATTTTTACAGTCTTAATGTTTATAGCTGCTGCGGTTACGTATAAAGTTTTATTACTTTTCCTATCTCCTGCAAGTACATTCGAATCATTAGTGATCATCGGAATCTGTGCAGTAGTGGGTGCAGGGGTTTACTTCTACTTAGGTCTTAAAACAAAATTAATGTACTTCCTTTTCGGTCAAAGGATTGAAAAAGTCATGAAGAAATTAAGATTAAAAGTTTAATTCCCGGATAGTTAAAGCCATTTAAAGTCTCCTCGTCCTATGGGGAGACTAAATCATTTGGAGGAAATATGATGAGAATAGATAAGATGCTAGCAAATTTAGGTTTTGGTAGTAGGAAGGAAGTAAAATCGCTACTAAAAAACGGTGTGGTAAAGGTCAATGAAACGGTCATTAAGGATCCGAAGCATCATGTTGATACAGAAAATGATACGGTTACTTTAAACGGAGAAGTGATTGAGTATAAGGAGTTTATTTATTTAATGATGAATAAGCCGCCTGGTGTTATTTCTGCAACTGAAGATACACGTGATGAAACAGTTATTGATTTACTTGAGATAGAGGATAGCGTATTCAATCCTTTTCCTGTTGGGCGTCTAGATAAGGATACAGAGGGGCTACTGCTAATCACAAATGATGGCCAGTTGTCCCATCGATTGCTTTCACCTAAAAAACATGTTCCGAAAACTTACTTTGCTGTTATTAACAGCGAAGTGACAGAGGACGATGTAATGGCTTTTAAAGAGGGAGTTACATTGGATGATGGCTACGAAACGAAACCTGGGGAATTAAAAATTTTAAAATCAGGTATCACATCGGATATTGAGTTGACCATTACAGAAGGTAAGTTCCATCAAGTGAAGAGAATGTTTGAAGCGGTTGGCAAAAAAGTGATTTATTTAAAAAGGTTAACTATGGGACCTCTAGCTTTAGATGAAACTCTTGAACTGGGAGAATATAGAGAGCTAACAGAAGAAGAAGTTCAAATGTTAATGGATTATGAAGTGAACTAAACCAATTCTGTTACTACAAAAGTAAACCGAAAAAACCTAGATAATACAATGATTATCTAGGTTTTATTGTGTCTATTTATTAGGTTATTAATATTTAATGCGTTGTCTTATTACTGGTTTATCCTTTCATCTAAACACAGTGTAAAAGCAGTCGTGTGTTAAGATGAAATTTTTACTTTCTTGTGTGTTGTTGTCCATTTGCCGCGGCTCGGACTTTGCACTAAGTCATTGTAAGCTAACACGTTTAAGTCTCTTTGGATGGTACGAGGAGTAATACCAAATTCCTCCACAAGTTCTTGAGTTGTAACGGTTCCATGTCTACTAATAAACATGTAGATTGATTTGATACGGTTTAACATCCGGTTAGTTGAAGGTTTCAAAAAACCACTCCCTATCCTTTTTTCAAACCTATGGCACATACCTACACCGACAGCCTCTAGAAGATACAATCTTCAAACTTATGTATTTTCTTTTTTCTAGACAACCCCTTTATAAATTCCTATAGTAGCTTCTAGATGTCATACCTCTTAAAAATTATTTTACCCTTATTTTCAAATAATTTCTACTTTTATAAGGAATTTTTACAATTTATTAATATGTTTACCTAATTTGTTTTTTTAATTAGCAAAATTTTCATTAGTCAATTGGTTTGAAATTGAGTGTAGCTAAGGCTGTTTCCTTAAACCTTTGTTAAGTAAGAAGGAATAAAACACCTTATAAGAACACAGTCATAACTCATGTGTAAGTAATTTGCCCCCCTCCTTTCTAACCCTTAATAGAGCATATGGGAATGCAGTGTAATATTATGATTATTAGTTTGAAAATTTTAAAAATAGGACAGAATTTCCTATATTCTAAACTGGTACTTATCGTATATAATTTCACAGTATTTGTAATTTAGAAAGGATGGTAATGAATTGTATTCTGAAGTGAAAGACCATTTAGTTCATCGGAAAGAAAGTATTTACTTTGCACTTGTAGTTTTATTTAGCATCTTATCGTATATCTTTCTTGCTATATCCGTAATTGGAATTGCTATTGTATTATTAATGATATTTGTTTCCGTTATTTTACATGGTTTAATGATGGGTGGAATAAGAAGAAATGGCGTAAAACTTAGCTTAGAGCAGTTTCCAGAGCTGTATGAAAAAGCCACCATGGTAGCAAAAGATATGGGAATATCTAAGATGCCAGATATTTATGTGGTTGAGTCTGAAGGAGTACTAAATGCGTTTGCAACGAGATTCTTTGGAAGAAACATGGTTGTTTTATATTCAGGAATTTTCGAATTGGTTGAAAGAGGAGCCGATCAAGAAGTTCTATTTGTCCTCTCTCATGAATTTGCTCATCTTAAAAGAAAACATGTAACCATCGGCATTCTTCTATTACCTGCCATGTGGATCCCATTCGTAGGTAATGCTTATTTACGAGCTTGTGAATATACTTGTGATCGTTATGCTACGTATTATATTCAGGATTTAAATGCAGCGAAAAATGCTCTACTTATGCTGGCTATTGGTAAAGAGCTATATGGGAAAGTGAATCAAGAGGCTTACATGAAACAGATTGAAACAGAGGAAGGAATCTTTGTTTGGTTGAGTGAGAAATTATCTACACATCCTCATCTTCCGAAAAGAGTCTATGAAATTAGCAAACTTTTTGATGCCGACTGTACGATTGAACTGAAAGAGCCTAAGAAAAAAGTATGGATTGGATTGACCGTACTCATGGCTGCAACGATTGGGATGGGAGTTATCTCATTTGTCGGGTTAAAAGCACTAGAAAAATTGGATCTATTCTCAGAAGCGATGATGGGATTAGAAAGTGCTAGCCCTTTAATGGATGCAGCTAGTACAAATGATGTGGATGAGATTGCAAGGCTCATTAGTGAAGGAGAAGACGTGAATCAAGCCGATGATGAAGGATCAACTCCACTGCATTGGGCTATTCAAGATTATAGTTATGAAGCCGTAGAGCTTTTATTGCAAGAAGGTGCCAATCCGAATACAGCAAACATCTATGATACTACACCGTTAATAAGTGCTGTGTTTATGGGAGACGCTGAAATGGTAAGTTTATTGCTAGAGTATGGTGTGGATACGAATTACGTAGATTCAGAAGGTTATACTGCATATGACTATGCAGTAGAATATGAATATAATGATATTATCGAGTTGCTAGAAAACCGCTGATGAAAGCTGCCTATTTGGGCAGTTTTTTTTTCTATTCGTAAAAAATCCAAACCTTTTCCATTATTATCCGTATATACTTACATACAGGAGGGAAAATGTGTGAAATTGTTAGACGTACAAATAAATAAAGCAGGGTATGAAAAAGATGCTGATACGATAAGAAATATAAATTTTACTCTTGAAAAAGGAGAATTAATTGGTTTGATTGGACCTAACGGTGCTGGAAAAAGCACAACGATTAAAACCGTATTAGGCCTGATGGAAAATGTTACGGGAACAATCACCTTTTCGGACCAAGTACGTTATTCTTATTTACCGGAGAGACCCATTTTCTATGATGAGCTTACCTTATGGGAGCATTTGGATTTTGTTGCATCAGTTGAAGGATTAGAACAAGAAAAATATAAAAAGTTTGCAATAGAACTCCTTCGTACATATAAGTTAGAAGAACATGCTCACCAGCTTCCAGCGACTTACTCAAAGGGGATGCAGCAAAAGGCCATGCTTTTATTAGCCTTAATTACGGAGCCAGATATTTATATTATAGATGAGCCTTTTATAGGATTAGATCCTCGGGCCATGAAGTTGTTTTTAACTTCCATAGAAGAAGAGCGAAAGCGTGGGGCAGGAATCATCATGTCTACTCACGTTTTAGATACAGCCGAGAAAGTATGTGATCGTTTTTTACTCGTGAATAATGGCGAGCTTGCAGCCTCAGGAACTCTCGAAGAAATTCGTACAAAATGTAATCTTCGTGAGGCATCCTTATTTGATTGCTTTCATTTAATTGCTGAGGAATTAGTACATGAATAGTTTAGAATTGTTTTTTGCTAGAGTTAGAAGTGAATGGAAATTTCAATATGGAGTGATCAGGTCCATTGCCGATTGGACGATTATTCTATACATTCTCATCCCTTGGTTAGCTGTATTAGCGATGGTTTATCGCTCGTGGTGGATAGAAACTCCACAATGGTTGGTTGGGTCTCCACTGTCATTATTTTTCTTAGTAGGCTATTTAATTGCGTGGAGCGGAAGTTTTCGGACTTTTATCTCAGAAGGGGATAGAGTGTTTTTAATTAAGAACCGAAAGCTTTTTCTGAGCTTAAAACAATGGGGGATGTACTATACACTAATCATCCAGTTTCTCTTGATTGGGTTTTTTACCGTTATGTGCATTCCATTCTTCATAAAGAATTACGGGCTTACCGGTGAGGAAATCATCTATTACTTTCTATTATTCTTCGGGCTAAATGTCTTCCTCATGTATGTGAAAATTTGTTTGAGAAATATCCAGCGAAATATATTTAGGAAAGTGATAGGGATATTTTACTTTTTCACCATTGGAGCCATTTCTTATATCATCTATGGCTTGTGGCTTAATAAGTTTTTCCTTTTCCTACTACTTATCATAATCGTTACTTTTACTGTCGCAATCTTCTATTATAAAAAAACGTTAAACAGAACAAGCTTATTTGATACTCAACTTCAGACAGAAAAGGAAGAGAAGTTAAAGTATATAAGTGCTATCTATCAACTCTCTTATGAAATAGAAAAAACGAGTAAAGTTAGCCGGTCTAAACCATTGTTCTTCCGTCATTCAAAAACCATTTTTAAGGATAGAAATGCTAGAAATGCCTATATAGAATTATTTATAAAAATCTTTATTCGAAATAAATCGTATTGGCAAACATTTTTACAAATGATTTTTGTCACGGCATCTGCTTTAATCATCGTTCCACCCATTTGGATAAAAGTCCTTTTATTTGGGGGATTTATATTTATGTTGTATTATTGGCTGTCCATTGTGTGGGAAAGAATAATCGTTTCTCACCCGCTGTTTAAAAAATACAAGAATGACGACAGTTACTTCAATGCCAAAAGAAAAACAGTCAATGCAGTTATTAGTATAGCTGTTATAGGATTAGCTGTAGTCGTCACTTTTGGTATGATGATTATAAGCTCTTATATGTAAGGTGAAAATCCTAATCTTATAAAGGAGACATTCTATGATACTATTTCAACGTTTGTTTAAGAGTATTTTGTCCTTAAAAACTTCCTTTATTGGGCTATCCAGTGTTCTATTAATTGTGGTAAGTGTTCTTGTTATGAGATGGATTGAACCTAATACCTTTCCTACTTATTTTGATTCTTTTTGGTGGGTGATGACGACTGTCACAACAGTAGGGTATGGAGATTTTTATCCTATTTCCGTACCAGGGAGATTGTATGCTGTATTTTTATATTTGTTTGGAATAGGATTGATCGGGATAGTTATTGGAAAATTAGTAGACGGATTTGCAAAGTTTCGTGCAAAGAAAGAGGAGGGTAAGATGAGTTACAAAGGTAATCATCATGTTGTCATTGTTGGTTGGTCCAAAAGGGCAGAATATACGTTAGATGAGATTATAAAAGCGGATCACAATCTAGAGGTAGTACTTATAAATACTCTAGAAAAAACCCCCATATCCCATTAACGCGTCCATTTTATTCATGGAGATGCAGCAGACGAAAACGTGTTGCAAAAGGCTAATATAGCACATGCAAGAAGTATTGTTATTTTTTCTGATGACTCTATTAAAGACAGTCAATTATCTGATGGCAAGTCTTTGCTTATTGCAACTGCGATAGAAAGATTGGCGGGAGATCTTCATATTACCGTGGAAATTCAAGTTGAAAAACATATAGAACTTTTTAGACATGTTTCTGTGGATGAATTTATTATCTCTGATGAAATGATATCTAGAATGGCTGCTCAATCTGTACTTGCAAAAGGTGTAACAAAAATATATTCTCAATTAATGAGCAGGCAATTGGGTGATGATTTATATCAAATACCTGCAGCAGCTAGGTGGAATACATACCGTGATGCGTTTTATGATTTATTAGAGAATGGAGCTACGTTAATTAGTGACGGAGATGCGTTAGACATTAATAGAAGATTAGATGAAAAAATAGCTCCAGATTCTACCCTTTATATTGTTTGTAATAAAGATACTTATGAAAAAATTAGGAGGAATGATTAGTGAGTTCTATACAGTGGTCAAAAGAAGTTGAAGATCGAAAAGAGTTACTAATAAAAGATACTCAAGAGTTATTACATATAAAAAGTTTATTAGATGAAGAGAATGCAACAGAAGAAGCCCCTCTAGGGGAAGGGGTTAAAGAAGCACTAGATTTTATGCTAAACCTTGGTGAAAAAGACGGTTTTGTTACTAAGAATGTTGGCAATTTAGCTGGTCATATTGAATTTGGTGAAGGAGAAGAAAGTGTTGGAATCCTTTGTCACGTTGATGTAGTACCTGAGGGGGATGGCTGGTCAAGTGACCCTTATGCAGCTGAGATAAGAGATGGAAAAATCTTTGCACGTGGTGCGATTGATGATAAAGGACCAACTATGGCAGCCTACTATGCCATGAAAATTGTAAAAGACTTAGGTTTACCTTTAAGTAAGCGTGTTCGAATGATCATAGGAACAGATGAAGAAAGTAAATGGAGATGCGTTGACCATTATTTTGAGCATGAAGAAATGCCGACAATTGGCTTTGCTCCAGATGCAGATTTTCCAATAATCAATGCTGAAAAGGGAATAGCCGACTTTGACTTTGTTTTAGGAAAAATGACAGGTGAGGTAGAAAAAGAAGCTCATGCAGAAGTAATTTCTTTCCAATCAGGAAGAAGATATAATATGGTTCCTGATTATGCTAAGGCTTCTCTATATGTATTAAGCGAACAAACCGCAGTTCTTCAGCGTTTTGATGACTTCTTAAAGGAACATCAAGTAACGGGTAAGTATCACGTTGATAATGGGGAGCTTATCTTAGAAGTAGAAGGGGTATCCGTTCATGGAATGGAACCAAACAATGGGAAAAATGCAGGCTTATTTTTAGGTGCATTCCTCAATGAATTGCAGCTTGATCGTTACTCAGCTCAATATTTTTCATTTTTAACGAAACATTTCTTTAAAGATTCAAGAGGAAAACAACTGGGTGTTGCTTATTCAGATGATATTACTGGTGAATTAACTATCAATGTTGGAGTTCTATCATTCAATAAAAATACAGGAGGTAAGATAGGATTAAATCTACGCTACCCTGTAACAACCAAGATTGATGAAACAAAAGAGACATTAGAAACCGTATCAAAAGAGTTTGGCTTTACTTTAGAGAACTTCTCTAACTCTAAGCCGCACCATGTGGATGAAAAGGACTTCTTAATTCAAACGCTGAAAAAAGTTTATGAAGAGCAAACTGGCGAAAAAGCGGAGTTACTTTCTATAGGTGGAGGTACGTATGCAAGGTCGTTAAAATCTGGAGTAGCGTTCGGACCATTGTTCCCGGGCAGACCAGATAGTGCACACCAAAAAGATGAGTATATAATCATTGATGACTTATTAAAAGCAACTGCTATCTATGCACAAGCAATTTATGAGTTAGCAAGATAAATTTAAAACACCATGACTATACTACAGTAGTCATGGCGTTTTTGTTTGGTAAGGAAAGATTATTCGAATTGAAACAAATCACTAGATAAGTAACGTTCACCGGTATCACAAGCAATGCAAATAACAACCTCATCAGGCTGAAGTTGTTTTGCCACCTCAATTGCAGCAAAGCAAGCTGCACCTGAAGATGGACCAACTAAAATCCCTTCCTCTCGAGCAAGTCGACGCGTAATATCATATGCTTCTTCATCTAAAATTTTATGAATTTTATCATACACATTTTGATTTAAAATTTCAGGGATAAATCCAGGGCTCGTTCCAACTAATTTGTGCTTACCTGGTTTTCCCCCAGATAATACAGGGGATCCGGCAGGCTCAACAACATGAACTTGTATTCCCGGATACTCTTCTTTTAGAACTTCCCCCGTTCCAGTAATCGTTCCACCTGTACCTGCAGTAGCTACAAAAGCTTTTAATGGTTTACCAATTTCCTTCATGGCATCAATAATTTCTAGAGCTGTTGAACGGCGGTGTGCATCTGGATTAGCCTCATTTTCAAATTGCATAGGAATAAAACTGTTTGGGATTTCTTCAGCCAGTTTCAACGCTTTCTTAATGGAACCAGGCATTTTCTCATCGCCAGGGGTTAACACCACTTCGGCCCCGTAAGCTTTTAAAATATTTATTCTCTCTTGTGTCATCGTATCTGGCATAACTAATATGGATCGGTATCCACGAGCGGCAGCATTCATAGCAATACCAATGCCTGTGTTTCCGCTAGTAGGCTCAATAATGGTAGAGCCTTCTTTTAAGAGCCCTTTCTCCTCTGCAGTAACAATCATGTTAAATGCTGCGCGATCCTTAACACTTCTACTGGGGTTATAAAACTCAAGTTTCAAATAAACTTGGGCTCCGTTTTCTGGTGCTAAACGATTTAATTTTACAAGTGGTGTATCACCGATTAAATTAGATATATTATTAACAACCTTCAAGTTCATTGTCCTCTCTGTTCAAAAATACGATAAGTTTAATTTTCCCTATTAAAGGAAATCTAACAGTACTGGCTTTAAAAAGTAATTAGATTTATTCATATGATACAAAACAGTTCTAATGCTTTCAAATAAAGAGCCCCGGACGAAGACTGGAGTATTATAAAAATCCAAATTTTTAATAAATAATTAAAAAAGTTCCAAGAAAGGACGTTATAATGAGTAAGAATACACATTATTTTTATGCAGTGAGTTTACCATCTGAAGCTAAGCGCTTATTACAAGAGGAAACCAATCGCCTTAAGGAGGAGCTGTCCTTTAGTCGATGGGTTCATCAAGAGGATTATCATATAACGTTGGCATTTTTAGGCTTTGCACCACAGGAACAATTACATAAATCAATCGCTATCATAGAAAAAAAACTTAAAAATAATCATTCCTTCCCTTTGTTGATCCAAGGGCTAGGGACGTTTGGGAGAAACGATTCTCCAAGAATTTTCTGGGCTGATGTAGAGCATAAGCAAGCTCTACATAACATTAGAAACGAAGTCTATTCTGCATGTGTGGAAGCGGGGTTTGAACTAGAGAAAAGACCGTTTAAACCTCATCTTACTTTGGCTAGAAAATGGACAGGAGAAACAAGTTTTAACCCGGAGTCATTAATGAAAATGGATATAGCAGGGATTCCTTTCGAGGTGACAGAGGTGGTCTTATATCAAACCCACTTAGACAGGACGCCTAAATATGAAGCTGTACACACTTTTTCACTACACAATAGATCATAAGAAATTCTACAAGGCAGGTCAAATTAGTAATGGGACAGTTAATCAAATTGCAAGATTATGTTTCAAGATACGAAAGGGATATTTTTTTATATCCCTCTCGTTATGTTCGGTTAAAGAAACAGCAATGGAATAAAGTATATTCAGCATGGGAAAATCAATCGATGTTTGAAGAATTAACAGAAACAGAACCTGAATGGTTAGAGGAAGAAAAGCAGCCTTTTTTTGATAAAGTAAAGGGGTTATTAAAGTTTGGAAAGAAAGAGGCAGAGGAAGAGGAAACCTACCAAATCGAGGAACCTCATGATGAGGAAGAGAATATGTTTCAGTTCTCACCTAACTTTTCTTCTCAGCCTGATACTTTAGATGAGTTGAAACAACAATTTTTAGACCAATTGTTCCGTTTTCAAATGAAATGGGCTAGTACTACGATAACAGAACAATCTTTCGTCGATAAAATGTTTTATTTTGATGAAAGGTTAAAATATTTTCTACAAAGATTCCCTGATACTTTCCTAGTTTTATATCATCCCATTTTCTTGTTGAAAAAGGCTCCTGTAGAGGTTGAAACCATTATCATAACGCCAACAGAAGTGTATTGTATAACATTTTTAGAAAAAGAAGATCTATCTGTATATATTGGTTCAAAAGAGCGTTTTTGGACAAAGCGAAATCAAACCTCAGAGGAAAAAGTATTAAATCCTCTTTTAGCTTTAAATCGGACAGAGAAAATTGTTAAGAAAATATTTGAGTTGTATGAAATTGAGATGCCTACTCATAAAGTAGTATTAAGCAGAAACGGATATTTTGATTATCCTTCAGCCCCGTATGATGTTCAGCTAATAGAGAAAAGAAACTATGATAAATGGTTTGAATCAAAAAGGGCACATCGTTCTCCTCTTAAAGCTATTCAGTTAAAGGCAGCTCAAGCATTGCTGCAATATTGCCAAACAACAAGTGTTAGAAGACTCGAGTGGGACGTCGTAAAGGAGAAACCGATTCAAGATTAAGAACGGGCGAGGGGATAGCTAAATGAGAAAATTATATTTTATTATTAACCCTCAAGCTAAGAACGGACAATGCCAAAAACTTTGGTTACAAATAGAGCAGCAGTTATGTGAACGTAACGTCTCTTATTTTGCTTTTTTCACCAAGTATAGGGGAAATGCTAGGGAAATTGCCGAATCTTTATCCAAAAAGTCAGATGGAGATGAAATCATCATTACCGCTGTTGGAGGAGACGGGACCTTACATGAAGTGATTAATGGAATAGTAGGACATCCTAATGTGTTGGTTGCCTATATTCCTGGTGGCTCGGGGAATGATTTTTCAAGAGGCTTCTCTGTCCCCAAAAATCCACTTGAGGCTTTAGATGTTTTACTACGACTAAAAGCAAAAAATCCATTAGCAATAGATGTGGGGAAAATAACCAACCAAGAGCAAAATCAAACCTATTTTATTAATAATATGGGAGTCGGGTTTGACGCTCTCATTTCGAAAAAAGCGAATTGTTCAAAAGTAAAAGGCTGGTTAAATCGAATGTCTCTTGGAAGACTGGTATATGTGTACATTTTATTAAGGGAAATGTTTACTTATGAATGCCGAGAAGTAACCTTAACAATTGATGGTGAACCTTATCAGTTTGATTCAACATGGTTTGTGACTGTCTCCAATCAACCTTTTTATGGTGGAGGAATGAAAATATCTCCGAATGCTTCTCCTACGGACGGAGTATTAGATGTGACGGTTGTGCATAAGCTTTCTAAGATAAAACTGCTCCTCGTTTTTATAACTGTTTTTTGGGGAGGACATATCACATTCAAAGAAGTAAGAACTTTAAGAGGTAAACAAATTTCTATTCAGTCGTCACAGCCGCTTGATTGTCATGCGGACGGTGAACATATTGGGCAAACACCTTTAAAGATTCAGGCTTGTAAACATGTGTTACCTTGCGTTATAAGGGGAATACATAGTGTAGAGGAGTTAAAGGAGTTGAGCTTAAGTGATCGCCATTGAACGAATTTTTTACGCTTATTTAGATGAAATCCAAGTCATCACGATATTACTCCCGAAAAACTATCATGACGGACAATCCTCAAAGTTTTATTTAATACAAAGGGATTATCAAGAACTATTAACCATTAAAGAAAAAATAGAATTAGAAGATTCCATCAAATATATATGTATTAGCCCTATTCCACCGGAAATTGGCCAAACTTATGAAATTATAGACGAGTATGGAGAAAAAACAGATTTGCAAATTGGGGCAGTAATCCGGACAAAAGAGTTTGATGAACAGTTCTATTATGACGGTTGGTTAGGTGTAAAATACAACCAAACGGAAACGGTCGTTAAATTATGGGCTCCAACAGCAACAAAAGTAAAACTGAAACTAATGGACCAAGACGGTAAACATGATGAATCAGTTGATATGATTCGAGAAGAACAAGGTGTATGGTCTGTAAATATTCAGAAGGACTTAGAATCCTATCACTACAGTTTTCTAGTTTGTATCAATCTAGAATGGAGAGAGGCTGTAGATCCGTACGCTGTCGCTGTAACTGCAAATGGTGAAATAGGAGTCATTGTCGATTTAAATAAGACTAGCATAAAAAGAAATCCAATCCTTCCCTTGTGTTCTCCAGTAGATGCCATCATATACGAAACACATATACGTGACCTTACCATTCATCCAAACAGTGGTGCTAGGAAAAAAGGAACTTATGTAGGTGCTTCCGAGGTAGGGACTAAAACTAGAATGGGCCACAATACAGGACTATCCTATCTTAAAGAATTAGGCGTGACCCATATTGAGTTTTTGCCCTTTAATGACTTTGAAGGTGTAAACGAGCTAGGAGATAAGAGTGACTATAATTGGGGTTACAATCCTACGCATTTTAACGTGCCTGAGGGTAGTTATAGTAGTAATCCGAACAACCCTTATGCGAGAATAATCGAGCTAAAAAAGATGATTCAAGGTGTCCATGAACAAGGACTAGGAGTCATCATGGATGTTGTTTTCAATCATGTGTATATTCGAGAAACTTCATCTTTTGAAAAAATTGTTCCAGGATACTATTTTAGGCATGACCAATATGGAATGCCTTCAAACGGTACAGGAGTTGGAAATGATATTGCCTCAGAAAGATTAATGGTAAGGAAATTTATTATTGATTCAGTTCGATTTTGGAAAAAGGAATATGATATGGATGGTTTTCGTTTTGATTTAATGGGTATTCTGGACGTCGAAACAATGAATGCAGTTCGAAAAGCCATTGATGAGGTCGATCCAAGTACCATTATCATTGGTGAGGGTTGGGACTTAAACACCCCTATACCAATCGAAAAGAAGGCTAGTATTAGAAACCAGTCCCAGCTCCCTCGTATTGGGCAATTTAATGACTGGTTTAGAGATTCGATTAAAGGTAGTACATTTAATATCCATGACCGAGGTTATGTACTCGGGACGGAGCATTACTTTGAGTCTGCCAAGCAATTATTAGCTGGAAGTATTGGGTTAGGGAAAAAGGAAAAAGGCTTATTTCTAGAACCAATACAGAGTGTGAACTATATAGAGTCTCATGACAACCATACTTTTTGGGATAAGCTTTCAATATGCGGAAACGGAATACAGGAGGACATTCTGAAAAGACAACATCGGTTAGCCACAACCATGGTTTTACTATCCCAAGGTATTCCTTTCCTACACAGTGGCCAAGAATTTTTCCGAACGAAAAAAGGAATCGGAAACAGCTATCGCTCACCTAACGAAATTAATTGGTTAGATTGGGACTTAAGAGATGAAAACGATGAACATGTTCAATATATTAAAGGAATTATCGCAATTAGGAAATCACACCAAGCTTTCAGACTCCCTACCGCTCAACTAATCAGGAAACATCTCACCTTTATCCAAACGACAAAACCTGTTATCGGTTATATGCTCCAACAAGTGAGTGACTACGGAAATTGGGAAAAAATTATTGCCTTATTCAACCCGTTAATGGAAGATATAGAGGTAGAGCTACCCGAGGGAGATTGGAAAATTTTAAGTAACGAAAATAAGGCCAGTGGGAATCCTATTGGGGAACAACCTTCAAAGATTATTCCTGTAAAAGCGGTAAGTAGTTTTGTTCTAGTTAAATAGATGAATTAATAAGTCGTTTTTTTATTAATGTATATTTAAATTAAAAGCTGAGTTGATTGGAGCGGAAGGCACTTGACTCCTGCAGGATTAGAGGAAATGGGAGACCCCACAGGCGGCACGCCGAGGAAGCTCCCATTCCTCCCGAGGAGGAATTCGCTCTTTGAAAAAATCGGTTTTTGGATTTTTTCATTAATTCCTCCCTGCGGAAAGCAAGTGCCTGGAGCGGAAATCAACAGACAAACTAGAAACAACCAAAAATGTTATCCCTAAAAAACATCTTATACCTAACATACAATCAATGCAAAATATGTCACAATTAAGCAGTTCATAGAGGTACTTGACGAAAAAAGCCATTTGGAGATAAAATTTATAAAGATAGCTATTGTTGTACTGCTACAATAGCTGTCTTTTTTATTCCTAGAATACATTTGCATATAAGCATTTTTAAAAATAAGTTTATTTTAATATATTGTTATAAAAAAATATAAAGTTGAATTACAGCTGTTTACGAATGGCTTTAAATGAAGGTGAACAATTTTGGAACACTTATTTGGACAAGAATGGGAGATTGTCCCTGCCGGAGGGGCAACCGGAGAAGCTTTTTTTGCTCAACATGACCAACAGAGACTATTTTTAAAACGCAATTCCTCTCCTTTCCTTGCCGTTTTGTCAGCAGAAGGTATTGTTCCTAAACTCATTTGGACAAAAAGACTGGAAAACGGGGATGTCATCACAGCACAACAGTGGCTTGAGGGCAGGGAACTAAAACCTTCCGAAATGGATCAAATAATGGTGGCCAACTTACTTAATAAAATTCACCGATCTGAACCTTTGTTAGGTATGTTAAAAAGGCTGGGCAAATCCCCGCTAGAGCCCAACCAACTTTTAAAAATATTAGAGTTGGAACTGGATGCTGAATTAAGAGAGCTTCCTGTTGTTGAAAAATCCATGACTTTCCTTAATGAAGAACTTACAAAAATCCGTTGTGAGGAAAAAGTGGTTTGTCATTGTGATGTTAACCATAACAACTGGCTGCTGTCTGATAACAACCAGTTGTATTTGATTGATTGGGACGGAGCCATGATAGGGGACCCAGCAATAGACTTAGGGATGTTATTGCATTGGTATATCCCTCGAGACAAATGGGAGGATTGGGTAAATCTTTATGGTATTCAACTAACAGACCATTTATTGTTAAGGATGAAGTGGTATGTTATTTGTCAAACTTTAACTAGTATTCAATGGTATAAAAATAAAACTCGCTTTGAAGAAATGAATAGATGGGTTTTATATTTAGAGAACAGTTTTTAAGAGAATTGATCAATATTCGTAACCCATTCAGATAGCTGTTGTTGATGAGATTCAATATGTTGGTCTAGGTCAGTTGAGTTCACTCCATGTTGGCTATAACTATAGATTTCCTGTAGGACATCTTTTACATTATTGTTGACATCTGCATTAATCATTAATGATTTGACCAATCGTTCCAACTGTTCGCATTCTGCAACCGACCCACAACAATCGGTTTGGTGATTGTTTAATATATCTTTTAACAAGTTCACTTGATCTTGGGAGTTAATTGGCATGTGTTTGCACACCTCTTCTTTCAGGTTTTAATAGTTTATGAAAAGGAATTCACATTTAGGTTGTGGATTCCTTTTTTGATTATACACATGATTTTAGTGCAGATTTATAGCCATATCATACACATAAATGGTTATGCTAACAGTAGCTATATATATATTCTCCCCATTATAAAATTTGAATTCATCTTTAGGACCTTTTGCTTATCTGTCTGTAATTTTAGGTTGCATGAACTCTAGTTGCATGATATTGTTTGAACGATATTATTTTTTAGGGGTGTCTACATGCGTTTAAGAAACAAACCTTGGGCTAAGGATAAATTAGAATCTTACCCACAGTATGTTGTTGCTAATCCAGCTGATCATAAAGGGAAATGGCATGAAGTTTTTGGGAATAACCATCCTCTTCATATAGAAATAGGAACAGGAAAAGGACGCTTTTTATTAGGAATGGCAAAGGCTAATCCTGATATAAATTATATTGGTATTGAATTGTATGAAAGTGTTATTGTGTCTGCTCTAGATCGCTTGATTGAAGAAGAATTACCAAATTTCAAGCTGATGAATGTTAATGCAGTAGATTTAAGAGACTTTTTTGAAAAAGGGGATGTAGACCGAGTTTATTTGAACTTCTCTGATCCTTGGCCGAAGAAGCGTCATGAAAAACGCCGTTTAACTTATCAATCATTCTTGAAAATCTATGAAGACATCCTTGTAGATAAAGGAGAAATTCATTTTAAGACAGATAATCAAGGGTTGTTCGAATCTTCACTTATGAGCTACTCAGAATATGGACTAATTTTAAAATATATTAGTTTAGACCTACACAACAGTGATTTTGAAGGAAATATTATGACGGAATATGAAGAAAAATTCTCTTCAAGAGGAAGCAGAATTTATCGTAGTGAGGCTCAATTTCGTTAAGGAACATTAAAGCTTATCCATCGGATAGGCTTTTTTTAGTATGACTAAAATATTGATTTCTAAATATTTCAAATGTTCCTTTTATAATGTTACAATAAGAGCAAAAGAACCAAGGGGGATATGGATGGAAACGTTACAATTAGATACTTGTAAGCTTACATGGCTAAATGGAGGAGTGACTCATTTAGATGGAGGAGCAATGTTTGGAGTTGTTCCTAAGCCACTTTGGTCTACTAAATATCCTAACAATGAAAACAATCAAATCGAGCTCCGGACAGATCCAATTCTAGTTCAGTTTGAAGGAAAAAACCTATTGATTGAATCCGGAATAGGCAAGGGTAAGTTAAATGACAAGCAAAAGAGAAACTTTGGGGTACTCGAAGAATCCGATATTGCAGCGAACCTGGAGGAGTTAGGTCTAACATTTGAGGATATAGATTACGTTTTAATGACTCATCTGCATTTCGACCATGCATGCGGATTAACGAAAAATGTAGATGGTCAATTTGTTTCGGTCTTCCCAAATGCTAAAATTATTGCATCTCATATTGAATGGAATGAAATGAGAGAACCGAATATCCGGTCTAGGAATACATATTGGAAAGAAAACTGGGAAGCTATTGTTGAGCAAGTTGAAACTTTTGAACAAGAGTGGGAACTAGGGCCAATTAAAATGGTGCATACAGGTGGACATAGCGATGGACATGCTATTGTCGTGATTGAAGATGGAGGCCAAACCGTTGTGCATATGGCTGATATTATGCCAACACACGCCCATCAAAATGTTCTTTGGGTTATGGCCTATGATGACTTTCCTATGAATTCAATTTCAGCAAAACAGAAATGGTTAGAATATGGACTGAAGAAAAATGCATGGTTTACCTTCTACCATGACGCCGTTTATCGTGCAGTTAAATGGAACGAAGAGAATAAAATAAGTGAGTCAATCAATCGGAATAGAAAATAATCCCCGTTATAGGGGATCATTTTCTAAAAATGCTTATATCCTATAAGCATCAATGATGGAACCTGTTCTTGCATCAGCGACGAACTCGTATTGCTCCATTTGCCCATTAATATTTCTGGACACACCGCCTTTATAAACGGTAAATGAGAGATGTTCCTTTTCATAAGGCTCTGTTTTCATGTGAATCCAAGAACCACTAATAGGACCTAGTTCTTTAAAAGCCGCCTTTGCACTTGCTAAAGCTTTTTCAGAAGAAACGTACGATTTAGCTGAAATAATCTCTTTTGTAGCATAGCCGCTAACAATACCAATACCTAATCCTAACAAGAAGGATTTCCAGTTCAATAGTAAAACCCCCAGTCTTATCCGAATCGATTTAGTTACATCATAACAAAAATAGAACCATTCATTAAGTGTTTAAACAATGAGAATATGTTAATTTATATATATCCGTTTTTTATTATACATAGGTCATATGAAATAAATGAACTTAAAAGGAGTAGAAATTTATGAATAAAAAAACTTTGCAACTTTTTAACACATTAACAGAACTGCCAGGTGCTGCTGGAAATGAACATCTAGTACGCCAATTTATGCGTGAACAGTTAAATCAATATGCTGATGAGGTTGTACAAGACAAACTTGGCGGGATTTTTGGGGTTAAAAGAGGAGACGAGACAGGTCCAACTGTCATGGTTGCGGGGCATATGGATGAAGTTGGATTTATGGTTACGGGTATTACTGAAAATGGAATGATTCGTTTTGAAGCACTTGGAGGTTGGTGGAGCCAAGTTTTATTAGCACAGCGAATGCAAATTATTACGAGCAATGGCCCTGTTGTAGGGGTTATTGGATCTATTCCTCCGCACTTGTTAGATGAAGCAAAAAGAAACAAACCGATGGAAATGAAAAATATGTTAATTGATATCGGTGCTGACAATAAGGAAGATGCTCTAAAGATTGGAATTAAACCTGGGCAACAAATCGTACCAATTTGCCCATTCACTCCAATGGCAAATAATAAAAAAATCATGGCTAAAGCTTGGGACAACCGCTATGGATGTGGTTTAGCTATTGAATTGTTAGAAGAAGTAAAAGATGAAAAGCTTCCTAATATCCTTTATTCTGGTGCAACTGTTCAAGAAGAAGTAGGATTAAGAGGAGCTCAAACTGCTGCTAATATGATTAAACCTGATATATTCTTTGCTCTTGATGCAAGTCCAGCAAACGATATGACAGGTGATAAAAATGAATTCGGCCAATTAGGGAAAGGAGCTCTTTTAAGAATTTTAGACCGTTCAATGGTTACTCATCGTGGAATGAGAGAATTCTTATTAGATACTGCTGAGACGCATAACATTCCTTACCAATACTTCGTTTCTCAAGGCGGTACAGATGCAGGAAGAGTCCATACTTCTAATGAAGGGGTACCAAGTGCAGTAGTTGGAATCTGTTCAAGATATATCCATACATCAGCATCTATTATTCATGTGGATGACTATGCTGCAGCAAAAGAGTTACTAGTAAAACTTGTAAAAGCAAGTGATCGTACAACGGTAGATTCTATTCGACAAAATAGCTAATAAAAGAAGGGGGACTCCTAAAAGGGTCTCCCCTTTTAAAGTAATAAAGGAGAATTTAGTTATGAAAATCATTATTGGTTCAAAAAATCCAGCAAAAGTTCATGCTGTTAAAACCGCTTTTACCGGAGAAAATCTCATTTTTGAAAGCTTGAATGTACCTTCTGAAGTAAGCGAACAACCTTTCTCTGATGAAGAGACTATTCAGGGGGCCATCAACCGAGCCAATCATGCCATAAACTTAGGAAACGGAGATATTGGAATAGGCTTAGAGGGTGGAGTTCATCAAACGAAACATGGATTATTTCTATGTAACTGGGGAGCTTTAGTTACAGTTGGTATGGCTCCTATAGTAGCTGGAGGAGCTAGAATACTGCTCCCTGAGGAGATAGCAAAACGGTTGTTAAACGGAGAAGAGCTTGGACCCGTAATGGACGACTATGCCAAAAAGAAAAATGTTCGAAAAAACGAAGGAGCCATTGGAATATTTACAAATGGTCTAGTCAATAGGGAAGAAATGTTCAACCATGTCTCCAAGATGTTAGTCGGCCAATATCAATATAAGATGAATAAAGGAGAATAATATAAAGCCTTTAATCCATTTTTTTATAGATGAAGCTTGTCAGAGCAATAGGCTAGAGTTATGATAAAATGGAAGACATCGTTCTATGCTAGGAGGAAAAGGGATGAGGGTGTTCAAATTAACCCTATTTTATATAGTAGCTCTCTTAATAGTAAGCGGATGCCAAGCTTCATTTGATAAAGAACAATCAGAGACAAAAATCGCGGTTGAGGAAGCATTTAAGTCAAATCCTAAAGAAACAAATAATAAAAATAACGATATAGAGTTTTATTTACCATTTGGGTATGAGATAGAAGACGAAACACCAAATAATATGATCATGAAAAATGGCTCTAAAGCTTATATACTCTTTTATAACCAACAAGAACAACAAAACAGTAAGGTAGTTTACACTTCAACTCTTAAGCAAAAAGAATTTGAAGTGGACGAAACTTTTGAAAAAGATAATCGATTCGGCTTCATGCTAATTAAAAAGATGGAGAATGACCTAAACGAATTAACTGTTGGTATAGGTGGAGTTAAAATTTCAGCAGAAGTTAAAACAAAAAACTTAGCTAGTGAAGCGGCTGCAATGATGGATATCGTTCGTTCGGTAAAAGTGAAATGATAGGTTCTAGCTTTACTATTAAAACGCATTAACTAACGAAAGGGTCACTCCTTTCGTTTTTTTGTATTTTTTCAGAAATAGTGCAACATAAAGGTAGGTCTTCATAAAATAAAATTTTAACTACCTAGTTGATTGGAGCGGAGGCCACTTGACTCCTGTAGGAATAGAGGGAATGGGAGACCCCACAGGCGGGACGCCGAGGAGGCTCCCATCGCTCCCTACGGAAAGCAAGTGGCCGGAGCGGAAATCAACGGACAAAATTATTAGTAATAAAAATACATACTAAAGCTATTTATAACTCTTTATAGTATAGATGGAACCATACTAGTTTCTAGGAGGAAAACAGATGAAGTCATTCCTTCAAAAAAAAGGAGTCACTCTTTCAGCAAAAGTTTACTTTATTGATGCACTTAGCAGCATGGCACTAGGGTTATTTTCTTCCTTAATCATTGGTCTAATCATCCAAACCATTGGAAACCAGTTGGGTGTTATATTTCTAACCGACATAGGTACAAAGGCGATGGGGTTATACGGTGCTGCCATTGGAGTTGCTGTTGCATACGGCTTAAACGCACCACCTTTAGTTCTTTTTGCAGCCATTGTTAGTGGAGCAGCTGGAGCTGAATTAGGGGGACCTGCTGGAAGCTTTGTGGCCGCTCTCATTTCTACTGAAATTGGAAAGCTTATTAGTAAAGAAACAAAGATAGACATCATTGTGACGCCATTCACTACCATTTTTGTTGGGTATACAGTAGCTGCAACGATTGGTCCAGGAATCAATTACTTGATTAAGGGTCTGGGCAGTATCATAATGTGGGGAACCGAACAAAGGCCGATAGTGATGGGAGTGGTTGTAGCTGTCCTTATGGGATTAGCTCTAACCGCACCAATCTCTAGTGCCGCAATTGCCTTGATGCTTGACTTACACGGACTAGCAGCTGGAGCGGCAACGATTGGGTGTGCAGCTCAAATGGTTGGCTTTGCGGTAATCAGTTTTCGTGAGAACAGATGGGGTGGACTGATTGCACAAGGATTGGGTACATCTATGTTACAAGTGCCTAATATTGTCAGGAACCCATTAATTCTGATTCCCCCAACTGTAGCTGGTGCTTTACTCGCTCCCATTGGTACCACTATATTCTTGATGGAAAATAACGCAGCTGGTGCGGGAATGGGAACGAGTGGACTTGTAGGACAAATCATGACATTAACAACGATGGGCTTTAGTGGAAATGTATTTTTCAAAATTGCTCTATTGCATTTTGTTGGACCACTTGTAATAAGCTTGTTATTATCAGAATATATGAGGAAAAAGGGATGGATCAAAAAGGGTGATTTGTCCATTCAAATGGGAGGAGAAAGAAAATGAAAAAGCTTGAATCTCTAGAACAATTTGAACAATTAAAAGGTAATGGTAAACATATATTTATGTTCTCCGCAGACTGGTGTCCTGATTGCAGAGTCATTGAACCGTTTTTACCAGCTGTAGAAGAAAAATATAGCCAATATACATTTATTTATGTAGATCGAGATGAATTCATCGATTTATGTGGTGAACTTGATGTTTTTGGTATTCCGAGCTTTATTGCATATGAGAATGGAAACGAGCTTGGAAGATTTGTAAGCAAGGATCGTAAAACTCAGGAACAAATTGAATCATTCATTGAAGAATTAGTTTAAAATAAATTTGGCGAATACGTTATTAAGATTCCCCCGTCAACTTTGAGATGGGGGACTTATTATTGTACAATGAATAACGGAAGCTCCTATGAAGGAGGAAGAGATATGAAAATGGATAGTAATAAATTAAGAAGTGAGCTTGAAAATAGATTAAAGAGCCCTAATCGAAGTTTTATTTTTGATCGTAAAAAGGATGAACTTAGGGTTGAAAATAAAGAGACAGGTAAAGGAATTACGGTTTCCCTACCTCCTATTATTGCAAAATGGGAAGAGAAAAAAGAAAAGGCTATTGATGAGGTTGTCTATTATATTGAGCAGGGTTTGCAAGCGATGAATGGACAAGTTCAATTGGCGGGTAAAGAGAAAAGGATTTTTCCTGTAATCCGTTCGACCTCTTTCCCCACGGAAAACAGTGAGGGAACAGCCTTACTTTTCGATGAGCATACAGCGGAAACTAGGATTTATTATGCTCTCGATTTAGAAAAGACGTACCGCTTAATTGATCAACAGCTTTTAGAAAAAGAAGGTTGGGAATTTGAGCAAGTTCGGGAAATTGCTCTGTTTAATGTAAGATCCCTTTCCACCAGTATGAAAAGTGATACGGTGGCAGGGAATGTATTTTACTTCCTTAATCAAAATGATGGCTATGATGCGAGTCGTATTTTAAATGAATCATTCTTGAAAGAGATGAAAAACCGTCTTTCTGGTGATATGGCCGTAGCCGTCCCACACCAGGATGTATTAATCATTGCGGATATTAAGAATGACACAGGATACGACATTTTAGCCCAGATGACGATGAGCTTTTTTGCAAGTGGTAGGGTACCAATTACTGCCCTCTCATTTTTATATGAAAATGATGAATTAGAACCTATCTTTATCCTAGGGAAGAATAAAAGGAAAGGGGAATAATATGAACGTTTTTTATAATAAAGAGGGTATAGGGGATACATTGCTAATCTCTATAAATGATGTGCCCACATTAGATATTGATTTTGAGAAAAATGGAGACGTTACTCGTATTTTTAACAAGAATAACGGTGTAACATCCGGATTTAATTTGTTCAATATATCTAAGTTTATGACAATAGAGGGTAATGGTAATGTTAATTTAACGGGAGAGCTTCTAACTAAAATCAACCAAGTGATTCGTGAAAATGGCTTTGAAGAAGTGTTAGAGGCTGATTTCACACCAAAATTCGTTGTTGGTTATGTAGAGGAAAAGGAAAAACATCCAAATGCCGACAAACTGAGTGTCTGTAAGGTAAACGTAGGGACTGAGGTTCTTCAAATCGTTTGTGGTGCACCAAACGTTGACGAAGGGCAAAAAGTCGTGGTAGCTAAAGTTGGGGCTGTTATGCCTAGTGGTCTAGTAATCAAAGATGCAGAATTACGTGGAGTCGCCTCTAGCGGGATGATTTGTTCAGCTAAGGAACTAGACTTACCAAATGCTCCACAGGAAAAAGGCATACTAGTACTTCCTGACGATCAAGAAATCGGTAAACCATTTTTATAATAGCAATTTTTGGGTCACAAAAGTCTCTTTTGTGTCCTTTTTATTTTTGGTAGAAGTCACTATACATGGGTAAATCACCCCTTTATATGGTCTCATTACTATTTTATCTCGAAATTTTATGATTAACTGATAAAATAGGTAAGAGATAGAAAGTAGAAAGAGTGATTATATGAGTTGGATTAAAAAGTTATTTCACATGTTTAAGAATGAAGAGCAAGAAAAACATGTTGAATACATAGAAGAATCTTTTGAAGAAATGAATATAGAAAAAAGTGAAATTACTACAATTACTAACAAGCAAAAGCAAAAAGATGTAGATGCTAGAATTGCCTATCAATATCCAAAGGGACAGTTCAGGTTCCCTTTAATACCCGATGAAGCCCCAAAGCCTGAGAGAAGAGAAAGAAAAAGAGAACGACAACTAGAACAGACTCTAGAAGATAATTTAAGCTTGATTCGTGAAGGGACACAAAGGGATCGGACGAGATTAAGACAAGAAACACCAAGACAAGTTCAAGAAACTCCGGCACCTAGAGTGAAAGAAGTTAGACCAAACCGTGAAAAAAGAATAGAAAGTGTTGAACCTCCAAAAAGAAGACAGGCGGAAGAGAAACAAATAGTCAAACCAAATTATTCAAAGCGACCTTTTCGACCAACGGAGATTCCGTCACCTATTTATGGATACGAAAAAAGACCTGTTAAAAAAGTAGAACCAGAAGTAGTGGAATTTGAACTAAATCATTTTGAAGAAGATGATGTATCAGGAGTGGAAGTCAATCATCTAGATGTTAACAGTGATTCTAAGAATCATGAAATGGAACAAAATACTAATTCTCAACAACATATAAGCGAGAAGAGTATAGTTGTAAATTCAAAAGTAGAAGAGTTTGCAAATCACCTTTTAGAGGAAAATCATTTACAGGAATCGCTCATTCAAGCAGAAGAAAATGAAGAAAACCTAGAGCCGGTTAACGAAACTCCTTTGCTAGAATTGTTACATTCAGAAAATGAAGTAATAGAGACGTATAAAGAATTCGATGTCCCGGTTCAGCATTTGGAGACTGAAATAGAGTTTCAAGATGAAACACTCGAAATTGATTCACAGAATATGGACGAAGAAGCTAGCAACGAACATATAGGGGTAAAAGAAGAAGCTCAGCCTAGTATAGAAATAATTGAAAATAATCATGTTGAAGAAAACGAGTTTGAAAACAATAATATAGTTGAGTTATCACCACCTCCTACGAAAAGAAACCATCTTCCTTTTAATGTCTTAATGCTGAAGGAAGACAGAAGAAAGCTTGAACAACGTAAATTGCTTGAGATTGAAAGACAAAGAATCACAGGAGATAACCAAATACAAGAATTCAATCAAGCTCCTATCGAAAAACCTGTATTAAATGAAGAAGTAGGAACTCCGTTTGATCCTGTACATTTAGAAGAATCTTCATTTGAACTAGGGGAAGTTGTTGAGGTAAGAGCAACTGAAGAATCATCTCAAACATTTCAGGCTACAACACTAGAGAACGAATTGAATATAGAGATAGAGACGGCTTCACAAGCACTAGACGAAGGTGAATCTAATCCTTACTATGTATTTCCGTCAATGGATCTTTTAAAGCCACCTGTTATAGTGGAAGAGAATTCTACATGGATAACAGAACAAGAGCATTTACTAAACGAAACATTAAAGAACTTTAATGTTCGAGCAAGTGTAGTAAATGTCACTCAAGGGCCTTCTGTTACTCGTTTTGAGGTACAGCCTGAGCCTGGGGTAAAAGTGAACAAGATTACGAATCTATCTGATGATATCAAGCTTAGTCTAGCTGCCAAAGATATTAGGATTGAGGCACCTATTCCTGGTAAACATACGATTGGGATTGAGGTTCCTAATCAAAGTAGCCGACCAGTATTGATTAGCGAAATCATAAATACACCTGAATTTATTGATAATCAATCTCCATTGACTGCTGTACTAGGTCTGGATATTTCAGGGAAACCTATTGTTACTGATTTAAGAAAGATGCCACATGGTTTGATTGCGGGTGCAACGGGTTCAGGAAAAAGTGTTTGTATTAATACAATCCTTGTAAGTTTGCTTTATAAAGCGAATCCAAGTGAACTAAAGCTACTTCTCATTGATCCAAAAATGGTGGAACTTGCTCCATATAACCAAATTCCACATCTCGTGAGCCCTGTTATTACAGATGTTAAGGCTGCAACAGCCGCACTAAAGTGGGCAGTAGAAGAGATGGAGAGAAGATATGAATTATTCGCCCATACAGGTGTAAGAGATATCAATCGATTTAATGAAATAGCGGAAAACCATAATAGACACTCTGATAAATTGCCTTTTATTGTGATTATCATCGACGAGCTTGCAGACCTTATGATGATGTCACCAGCGGATGTAGAGGAAGCGATTTGCCGAATTGCCCAGAAAGCTAGGGCTTGTGGAATTCACTTAATCATTGCAACACAAAGACCTTCTGTAGATGTTATCACAGGGTTGATAAAGGCGAATGTTCCAACTCGTATTGCTTTTTCTGTATCATCACAAATTGACTCACGTACCATTATTGATATAAGTGGTGCAGAGCGCCTACTTGGACGAGGAGATATGTTATTTTTAGAAAATGGATCTTCTAAACCTGTACGTTTACAAGGAACCTTTGTATCTGATGAGGAAATCGACGATGTAGTTGCTCACGCGCGAAGGGAACAGCAGCCTAATTATTTATTCGAACAAGAAGAACTTTTGAAAAAGTCACAGTCCATTGAAGAAGAGGACGAACTCTTTTTTGAAGCTTGTGAATTTGTGATTGAAAATGGCGGTGCATCTACATCAAGCCTACAGCGCCGATTTAAGATTGGTTACAATCGTGCGGCACGTTTAATTGATATGATGCAGGAACAAGGATATATTTCTGAAGCTCGTGGAAGTAAGCCTCGGGACGTTTTAATTACTCAATCAGAACTAGAGTCCATCCAAGACACTAGTACAATAAGTTAATACATGTTATTCTTTATGTGATGTTTTACTACTATGATATTTTTTTGATCATAGTGATGTTGAATTGCTTTTAAGGAGCTTTGGAATGAAAGAAATTGAATTAAAGCTGCAAGGTAAAATAAAACGTTTAACCAATCATACATTTAAATTTGATGAGCGAGTGAAAGATGGCTGGTTTTCCGCAGTATATTTTTTAAAGACCAGGGAAATCGTTAAAAAACACCGCAAAGATAATATAGTTACTATGCAGTTTTTCCAGAAGAGTAGTGGGGTTCTTTGTGGAACGGATGAGGTTATTGCTCTAATAAAAACATTCGCTGATAATCCCGAAGAATTAGAAATTTATTCATTAAAGGATGGAGATAAAATTAATCCATTCGAAACGGTTCTTACGATCACAGGGCCATATCAAAACTTTGGATATTTGGAAGGAATCATTGACGGGATTCTAGCGAGAAGGACTTCGGTTTCGACCAATGTCTATAATCTTGTTAAGGCAGCCGGAATTTCGGGGACTCAAAAGCATGTCATTTTCATGGGAGACCGTGATGATCATTATATCACTCAAGCTGGAGACGGCTATGCTGCCTATATCGGTGGAGCTACTGCTCAAGCTACACATGCCATGAATGAATGGTGGGGGAAAAAAGGGATTGGAACGATGCCTCATGCCCTTATTCAACTATTCAATGGAGATATTGTAGAGGCAACAAAAGCCTACAGAGAAACTTTCCCAGAGGACGATCTAATTGCACTGGTTGATTATAATAATGATGCCATTACCGATTCTCTAAAGGTTGCTAGAGAGTTTGGAGAAGAATTAAAAGGTGTAAGGGTAGACACTTCGAGAACCATGATTGACCAGTATTTCCTAAGAAATCAGCATCTCTTAGGAACATTTGATCCGCGTGGTGTTAATGCTGAACTCATTTTTGCTTTGAGAAAGGCTTTGGATGATGAAGGCTTTAACCATGTAAAAATTGTCGTGAGCGGTGGTTTTAACGAAACGCGTATTCTTGAATTTGAAGAACAAGGTGTACCCGTTGATATGTATGGAGTTGGAAGCAGTCTACTAAAGATTAATCTAGGGTTTACGGGAGATAATGTATTAATTAACGGTAAACACGAAGCAAAAGCGGGCAGAAGATACCGCCCAAATCCTAGACTTGAAAAAGTAGATTAGTGTGAAAACAAATGACCTATTGTATGGTAAGTGGAAAACAAAGGAGCGCGTTATATTGAAATGGATCATTCAATATTAGACTTACATGCGTTTCGAGAACAGAAACAGATGCAGGGAGAAGAAAAGGCTGCAGACTTATTAGAAAAAGCTCAAGCCTTTACTGAAAGATATGCCAATATTAGGGAAAGTGTAAGAGCGAAAAGTCTATTTAGAAAGTTACTTTCTCTCCCAGAAGACAGTAGATTAACTCCTATTCAAGAAAGAATATATTCAGAATGGTTTTTACATGATTATAAAACCATTCAGGGGTTAACGATGTTTAATTTATTTTTAAGGAATCATGCTAAAGAATTATCAGAGCCTGACTTAATCCAAGGGGCTCTCTTTTTAACCTCGACTTTTGAGCCCGTAAAAGTAAAGAAAGTTATTCAAAATAAATTTGAACTTAGTATCCTAGATTTATATTCGAATGAGGAGTATATACTTGTTCAAAGGAACATGGAGCTTTCAGAGGTAAAAGAAAATGGTACATATTTCATTCGAAAAATCCCTTTGATGATTAGGTCTTTTGGTATTGGTGGGGTTTACCCATTCCATGATATTGATATCTTAAATGAGATGCAAAAAGAATTTTTACTTCAAAAACAAGGGATAGAAAACTATACTTGGAGAGCCTTTCTAAAGAAAAATGCTGTGAAGTATATTTTCTAGGAGTACAAGGTACTAGAAATCACGTTCCTTTGTTACATAGTTTTTATATTTAAAAGATGTTATAATGATTGAATATGAGTCAATATATATAAATAAGATTTGATTAATTAGATAAAAGAATGAAACAATTGCTCTTAGAATACAGATGCTTTACCCAGATGAGCAAATAAAGAGAAACGTCATATACTGTGTTACAGATAGAGATGGTTGGAGGTTCTTTATATGACTATTTACCATTTTGTAGGTATAAAAGGATCGGGAATGAGTGCTTTAGCTCAAGTCCTTCATGATATGGATTATCATGTTCAAGGTTCAGACTATGAAAAACACTTTTTTACACAAGTGGCACTTGAACAATTAGGAATAAAGATTCTTCCCTTTCAAAAAGAAAATATACAACCTGGAATGACGGTGATTGCAGGTAACGCCTATCCAGATTCACATGAAGAAATTGAGGAAGCGATGAAGCTAGGGCTTCCTGTTGTTCGTTATCATCGTTTTTTAGGCGATTTTATGCAAAACTTTACTAGCGTTGCAGTTACTGGTGCCCATGGAAAAACATCAACTACAGGGCTACTTTCCCACGTCATGAGAGGAGCAAAGCCTACATCTTACTTGATTGGTGATGGGACAGGTAAGGGTGATAAAGATGCTGAGTATTTCGTCTTTGAAGCTTGTGAATATAGAAGGCATTTCTTATCATACTTTCCAGATTATACAATCATGACTAATATAGACTTCGATCATCCTGACTATTTTGCGAATATTGAAGATGTGTTTTCGGCTTTTCAAGAAATGGCTTGGCAAGTCAAAAAAGGGATTATTGCTTGCGGAGATGATGAGCAATTACAAAAGATACAAGCAAAAGTTCCAGTATTGTTCTATGGGTTCGGAGAAGAAAATGACTTCCAAGCTAGGAATATTGTGAAATCGACTGAAGGTACTACTTTTGATGTATTTGTACGTAATACGTTTTATGAATCTTTCTCCATTCCAACATATGGGGATCATAATGTGTTAAATGCATTGTCAGTAATTGCGCTATGCCATTATGAGGACATCGACTCTGAGATTATTAAAAATGAACTGATGAGCTTCGAAGGTGTAAAGAGACGTTTTTCACAAAAAACGGTCGGGTCTCAAGTATTAATTGACGATTACGCACATCATCCAACGGAAATTAAAGTAACGATTGATGCGGCACGACAAAAATATCCAGATCGAGATGTTATTGCTGTATTCCAGCCTCACACGTTTACGAGAACACAAACATTCTTAGAGGAATTTGCAGATAGCTTGAACTTAGCTGATAAAGTATACTTATGCGAAATATTCGGTTCTGCAAGAGAGAATCACGGCAAGTTATCTATCGAGGACTTAAAAGAGAAAATAACGAATGCTGAAATTATTAGTGAAGAAGACACTTCAGTATTAAAGAAACATGAGAACAGTGTCATTTTATTTATGGGTGCTGGAGACATTCAGAAGTTCCAGGAAGCCTATGAAAAACAATTAAGCTAATCTTATTTGTTAAAAAAGGTGCGAGCTAACTTAGCTTGCACCTTTTTTCGGTATTATTTTAAATTCTCAGGGTTTAACGCCTCTAATTCAGGAACCACAAATCTTCCATCTTTTCTAATCAGTACATCGTCAAAGTACATTTCTCCACCGCCATAGTCAGCACGTTGAATATTAACTAGATCCCAGTGTACATTCGAGTGGTTACCGTTAAACGCATTGTCATAGCATTGGCCAGGTGTGAAATGGAAGCTTCCATCAATTTTCTCATCAAATAAAATATCTTGCATTGGATGTAAAATATAAGGATTAACACCAATAGCAAATTCTCCAATAAAGCGAGCACCCTCATCTGTATCAAAGATTTTATTAATTCTTTCTGAATCGTTAGCGGTAGCTTCAACAATTTTTCCATCTTTGAAAGTTAGTCTAACATTTTCGAATGTAAATCCTTGGTACGGAGATGGAGTATTGTATGTAATGACTCCATTTACAGAATCACGAACAGGAGCAGTGTATACTTCTCCGTCTGGAATGTTCATTTGACCTGAACATTTGATAGCCGGAATATCCTTAATAGAGAATGTTAAGTCTGTATCAGGACCAGTAATTCGAACTTTATCCGTTTTGTTCATTAATTCAACGAGGTTATCCATTGCTTTGTCCATTTTTCCATAGTCTAAATTACAAACATTGAAATAGAAATCTTCAAAACCTTCCGTACTCATTTTTGCTAATTGAGCCATAGAAGAGTTAGGATAACGTAGAACAACCCACTTCGTTTTAGGAACGCGAATGTCACGGTGAACTTTTTTCCCGATGGTTGCACCGTGAATTTTCATTTTTTCATCAGGTACATCTGAATGTTCATTAATGTTGTCTCCTGAACGAAGACCTATGTAAGCATCCATTTTGCTCATAACACTTGCTTCAAAATCCGCAATCATGTTGAAATGGTCTTCCTCAGCACCCATTAATAAGGCACGGTCCACTTGTTGGTCTTTTAATAGAACAAATGGCTGTCCACCAGCAGCATACGCTTCTTTTACAAGTGCGTTAACTAGTTCACGTTGAAGTCCAAAGTTTTCAATTAAAACTTTCTCACCCTTTTGAAGTCTTACAGAATAATTAATTAAATTCCTAGCTAGAGTTTCAATGCGAGGATCCTTCATCTAAATCCCTCCGATGATATAATTTAATACTTGTTTATTGTAACCGAATTAGCATCATTTGTTGAAAAATATCGCTTAGTTTTTGTTCGTTTTATTGGCAAAACTATTAGGTAGGAAAAAAATCTTCACTGAATAGAGTTTCAATGTTAAGATTTTCTTATGTAGTTAAATATTTCTGTATAGGCGAAATTTGTCTATTTATATGTTTAGGCCCATATACATAGGGTAAAAAATGATAAAGAGTCAGGCGGAGGTGCTTTAGTGATTATTATTCTTTATTTAAGTGCAGCAGTTGCTGCTATAGCTTTTTTCTACTTAGTCATTTACTTAACAAGAACATTGAAATCTCTTCAAGTTACTTTAGACAGTGTATCAACCACATTAATCGGTTTAGAAAAGCAATTAGATGGTGTCACACGTGAGACGACAGAATTACTCCACAAGACCAATAACTTAGCCGATGATATCCAGCGAAAATCCAATAGCTTAAATAGTGTAGTTGATGCAGTAAAAGATGTTGGACAATCTGTTCAAAAGTTTAATCAATCAATTCAAACGATTACTCATTCTGTTAATTGTTCAGTAGAAGAGAACAAAGATAAAGTTTCACAAATTGTCCAATGGAGTAATGTGTTACTAGAACTTAAAGACAGATGGAAAATGAAAAAAAATGCAGCAACTATGGAGGACGCATATGAATATGAGGAAGGTAGAAGAGACAGAGAGCTAGAAAGAGAGAGACGAAGAGGGCGTTATTAATTTTATTTAATTATTCTATTAATACAATAGATAGCCTAAATTAATAGGAGGTTATATGATGGCAAGTCAAGAGAGAAAAAGTTATGATCAAGAGGCGAGAAGAGAAGAAAGTATAAATTCAAAGGATTTCATTATTGGTGCACTAATTGGTGGAATAGTAGGGGCAGCAACAGCTCTATTCCTTGCACCTAAATCAGGAAGAGAATTGCGCAGTGACCTGAATTCACAAGCTGTTACATTAAGAGAGAAGACGGGGCATATCAAGGATGTTGCTATGACTAAAGGAACTGAGTTAGCCGAAGTAGCAAAAGAAAAGACTACTTCAATTAGCCATGTTGTTTCAAAACAGTCAAACGAACTATTGAATAAAGTTAAGGTTGGAAAAATTCAAGAATTTTTAAATCATAATGAACAAATGGATGTTGATTCTTCCAATAAATACGAAGATATTCAAAGAAAATTAGAAGAAACGAAAAAAGCATTTGACCAAACGGAATCTAAGTTAAACTAGCTACTGAAACATATTTATTGTCTACTCAATAGGATTTGTTTTAAAATCGGTGAAGTGATAAGATTTACTTCACCGTCTTTTATTACAGTGCTAAGAATGGAGAAATTGTAGCAATTAGAGGAGGATTATAATGAAAAAAATAGATAGTGTAGAGGAATTTGAAGCGCTAATAGAGAATGAAAAGAATGTTTTACTAGTTAAGCATTCATTAACCTGTCCAATCAGCCATGCAGCGTTTGAAGAATACGAAAGTTTTGTCGAGGAGAATGCTGAGTTTAATAATTACTACTTAGCTGTTCAAGACTCACGCCCATTATCGAATTACATAGCGGAGAAGTTTCAAATAAAACACGAGTCTCCACAAGCACTCCTTTTCAGCAATGGAGAAGTGGTATGGCATGCTTCTCATTGGAAAATAACTTACAGCTCTTTAACGAAGGCACTTGAGGAATTAAATCAATGATAAAATAGAGAGGGGGTTACACTTCAGTGTAGCACCCTCTCTGTTTATTTAATTCAAGGTTGCTGTTGGCCAGACGATTTGTAGATGGTCCCCTGGTTCAATTATGTCATGAAAGCTTGTTTGTTGGTCATTTTTTAATAAAACAAAATTGCCAGTTGCGTCCTTTGGCATCGTTACGTCAACAAATTTAAATAGGTCTTGAAAAATAAAAGGCTCGAAACGATTTTGGATGATCGTTAATTTATCACCATCAAGAATCGTATCTTCAGCAGACAAAGGTTCTTCGTCTTTTATGAATTCAGTTATGGTTTTAGATAAGGAAATTTCTTGCCCATTAAATAGGACCGGTATGGAATATTGCAGTATAATTTGTTTAATATCCGCAAGCTCTTGTACCGTTGGGTTTTTCTTTTTCTCGATGGTGATAATATCTCCGTCATCGTAACTGTGATGAGGTTTCACTTCTAGACCATTTCTAAGTATTCTTCCCGAAAAAGGAGGTATGAACGTTTCTTTTTCATTTATTTTAATTCGAAAAGGTTTAAGTTCACTTAAAAAGGCTTGTAAATGAAGTGAAACTAATAACTCTTCAATGGAATCTGGATTTTTACAAATAATTTCGTCTCGATCTTCAATAAGCTTGTCGGGTGAAACAGGGAATCCATTACATAAAAGTTGAGGAGAAACCGTAAATACATCTTCGTTAATCGTTAACTTTTTATGCGGGATTTCATCAATTAAATCATTAATTTTTAGAATTGTCTTCTCTCCATCGATACCCTTTGTAACGGAAAGCTGATCGCCATTTTCAATTTCATCGTCTAATGAACATGGAAGTCCATTTTTTAAGAGAGTAGGTGGTGTCCCATGCTGCCCAGGGATTGTTATGGATTGACCATTAAGGGAAATGATCATAGCCATTCCAGGTTTACCATATAGTTTGTTCATTTTTATTCCTGCAGACAGTAGGCAATCCCCAACCGTAAGTTTCTTTACTTCAAATAATCTTACGGGTTGCTCATTCACATATACGGTTATATACTGCACTGGTGATTTTTTTGCTGCGATTGCAATCCCAATCGGAGTAACAAGTTCTGGCCCCTTTGCAATATGATCTGAAATCGTTAAGGAAGAGATTGCATCGATTCCTCTAATAGCTACCCTGTTCTCAGGTAAGTTTAGTTTTTCTGCCACCTTTTTAGGTAACTCAGGTGTTAAACTTCCCCCTCCTACTAACATAACTGCTTTTGGAGATTTATGATTATTTAATAAAAATATTTCATCACAAATGGAATGAGCAAGTTTATCAATAGCGGGAGTAATTTGTGTGATTACCTCTTCTTTTGGTACTTCTGTTTCAAACCCCAATATATCCGTAACCGTAACTACATCATGTGTATTTAGCTCTCTTTTTACTTTTTCAGCCAATGGGAAGTCTAGTAAATATTGATCACTGATTGACTCTGTAATTTCATCTCCAGCAATTGGAACCATTCCATAAGCTATAATGGTACCCATATCTGTAATGGCAATATCAGATGTTCCAGCCCCAATATCAACAAGAGCAACGTTTAATCTTCTCATAGAAGGAGGAATTAAAACGTTTATAGCTGCAATCGGTTCGAGGGTTAAAGCTTCCATCTCTAGTCCCGAACGGTGTAAAGCGGATAGCAAGGACTCTACTACCACCTTAGGTAAAAAGGTTGCAATAATTTCAACCGAAGCTTCATCACCTTGCTGGTCAATTAAGTTTCCTATTTCTTCCCCGTCTAAACGATAATAAAGAACAGAATAACCGACACAATAATAGTAATGACTTTTTTCTTCATCATGCTTTTCAGCAACAGAAGCCTGTGCCTGTTGAACAGCACTTAGTTCTAGATGAAGAATATCCTGTTTTTGCATCATCGGCTTTCCTTTAATATCAACAACAACTTTCGCACGTTCTGTTTTTAAAGCTCTACCTGCTGCAGCAACACAAACCTTTTTTAACGGTCCATGTTTCTTTTCTAAAGCATCTTTAATTTTAGATATAATGTTTGATACAGATATGACGTCGTGAATTTGCCCGTCTAACATAGCGCGTTCAGAGTGCTCAATCGTCATCATGTCAATAACTTGATATTGTTGGTTGATTTCTTCTAAAATGATACCAACTACCGAGCGTGTACCAATATCTAGGGCAAAAAGTTTATTATTTTCTTGCAAAACGATACACCTTCTTTATGTAATATCTTACATTTATTTGCATATAGTTCACTTTAATACATAAAAGCGTTTAATTAATAAAGAAAAATGCGTGACATCATGAAACAATTCATATATAATAACTCTAATTATACAGAAATGTACCATATTTGATAAGGTTGATAAAGAAGATTAACTTAAAATTAGCTTAATATATGGGTGATTTGGAGCTTACATCTTCTTACCTGAGACAATTTTTCAACAATGAAGGGATGGGAAAAAATGAGTAATCTCGATCAGTTGCGTAACCGTGTAGACGAACTAAATGTAGAGCTTCTAAAATTAATAAACGAGAGGGCACGACTTGTTCAAGAAATAGGCCGAGTTAAGGAAACTCAAGGGGTATATCGTTACGATCCTGTCCGTGAGCGTAGTATGCTTGATTTAATTAAGGATAACAATGACGGTCCATTTGAAAACTCAACGATTGAACATATATTTAAAGAAATATTTAAAGCCGGTTTAGAACTTCAAAAAGATGACCATAGAAAAGCATTACTTGTTTCTCGTAAGAAAAAACCAGAGGACACGATTGTGGATGTAAAAGGTGTAAAAGTAGGAACTGGGACACCTCAACTAATATTCGGTCCTTGTGCGGTTGAGTCATATGAGCAGGTTGCGACAGTTGCTGAAGCTGTTAAAGCAAAAGGATTAAGGTTGCTTCGTGGTGGAGCCTATAAGCCAAGAACATCTCCATATGATTTCCAAGGTCTTGGCCTAGAAGGATTAAAGATTTTAAAACGTGTAGCTGATGAATATAATTTAGGTGTTATTAGTGAGATTGTTAGCCCTCAAGATATTGAAACAGCTGTACAATATATAGATGTTATTCAAATTGGTGCTAGAAATATGCAGAACTTTGAACTTCTAAAAGCGGCAGGTGCAGTTGATAAACCAATTTTATTAAAACGTGGTCTATCGGCAACTATAGAGGAGTTCATTAATGCAGCGGAATATATCATGGCACAAGGAAACGGACAAATCATTCTTTGTGAACGTGGTATTCGAACCTATGAAAGAGCAACTCGTAATACTCTTGATATTTCAGCTGTACCAATTTTAAAACAAGAAACGCACTTACCAGTTCTAGTAGACGTGACACACTCTACTGGTAGAAGAGACTTACTGTTACCAATGGCGAAAGCAGCACTGGCTGTAGGCGCAGATGGTATAATGGCAGAAGTTCACCCTGACCCAGCTGTAGCATTATCAGACTCAGCTCAACAAATGAACTTAAAGCAGTTCGATGATTTCATGGCAGAACTTCAATCTTCAACCCATGTTCGAGTGTAAAATTCTAGCGAAACCTTGTTTATAACTCTGTAATTTAAAAACGAACCTTCTACTTTCAGTGGAAGGTTTTTTAGTTTTTAAAATTCAACTTTTTTCTAAAAAAACATGCCTTCACATTGCGACAATACTCTCATTGAAGTATGATTAGATACATAAATTAACTCGTTAAAGTAATTGACAAACATAGAAAAAGTTGACTAGTGTTTTTCACATTGATGTAAAATATAATAAGTCCAATTTTTAAGCTAAATACAAAGTTTACATAAGGCTATTTTTGCTTTCTAATGTTCGCTTTTTAAGAGCTGGATTGTCTTATATTGAAATAGTATTGGAATATACATTGTTAGTAAGGAGTGTTTTTTATGAACGTAACAATATACGATGTTGCACGTGAAGCAAACGTTTCCATGGCAACCGTTTCTCGGGTAGTTAATGGGAACCCAAATGTTAAGCCGGCAACAAGAAAAAAGGTATTAGAAGTAATTGATCGATTAGGCTATCGTCCAAATGCTGTTGCTAGAGGACTAGCTAGTAAAAAGACGACAACAGTTGGAGTGATAATACCAGATATCTCAAGTCCGTTCTTTGCTGAATTGGCTAGAGGAATTGAAGATATTGCAACGATGTACAAATACAATATTATCTTAAGTAACTCTGACCAAAATAAAGAGAAAGAGCTACACTTATTAAATACAATGTTAGGAAAACAAGTGGATGGAATTGTATTTATGGGCGGTAATATATCTCAAGAACATGTAGAAGAGTTTCAAAAGTCCCCCGTTTCCATTGTATTAGCAGGTTCAATTGAAGAATCGGGAACGATACCATCTGTAAATATTGATTATGAGCAAGCTACTTATGATGCCATTCAAACTTTCATTGAATCAGGTCATAAAGAGATAGCATTTGTCGTTGGACCTTTACATGAGCCTATTAATCAATTGAAGAAGTTAGCTGGTTATAAGCGAGCACTAGCAGAAGCTAATATCGAATATAGGGAAGACCTGATAGTTGAGGGGGACTATACTTATGATTCTGGTATTGAAGCTATTGAAAAGTTATTAGAACAACCTAATAAGCCAACAGCTATTTTTGTTGGTTCAGATGAAATGGCACTTGGAGTCGTACATGGTGCTGAGGACAGAGGGCTTAAGATACCAAATGATATAGAGATTATCAGCTCTGATAATACAAGGCTTGCACTTATGGTACGTCCACAGCTTACTACTGTGGTTCAGCCGTTATATGACATTGGTGCAGTAGCCATGAGGTTACTGACAAAGTATATGAATAAAGAAAAAGTGACGGATCATATTGTCGTTCTTCCCCACCGAGTCGAACAAAGAAGCTCAACAAAGCAATAATTTTGTCGATATATATATAAACTGAAAATTTTTCTTAGGAACTATACATGATGTCAAATCACATACCCTACTGAAAAATCTTCAAGTACAAAGAATTGCTTTATGCAGTAGTTTGGGGAGAGGGATTATGAAGAAGCTCGATGTTCTAACGCCAATCGGTTTAGTTATCGGTATTGTCATGCTGATATTTGGGATCGTTTACAATGGAGGAGTTGAGGGAATTCTTTCATTTTTAGACCCAGCGTCATTATTAATTGTTTTCGGTGGTTTAATATCAGGACTATTAATTAGTTTTCCTCTGAAAGATATTAAGCACTTGTTTACAGTAATAAAGCAAGGTTTCTCAAACGAAGAACAGAACTTGAGAGGATTAATAAATACTTTTATCGGCCTATCTGAACGTGCAAGACGAGAAGGACTGCTTGCCTTAGAAACTGAGGTTGAAAAGGTAGATGATCCTTTTATACGTAAGGGTGTCTTATTGGCCGTTGATGGTATAGAGCCCGAAGTGATTAATGATATTATGAATGCTGAAATAGCAGCAATGGAAGATAGACATAAGAAGGGGAGAGGCATTCTAGAAAAAGCTGGAGAGTATGCGCCTGCTTGGGGGATGATCGGTACCTTAATTGGTTTAGTTCTTATGTTAAAAAATTTAAATGACCCTTCAACGCTTGGACCTAACATGGCAATTGCGTTATTGACTACTTTATATGGTTCATTATTAGCAAACTTATTCTTTCTACCTCTTGCTGCAAAATTAGCATTAAAATCAGAAAGAGAAGTTTTCTTTAAGCAGATTATCATTGAAGGGGTAATCGGTGTCCAGTCGGGGCAAAACCCTAAGATACTTGAAGAAAAGTTGAGTGCCTTTTTATCTTCCGTTGAGCGTAAGGAGGACTTAAAGGTTGTACAGAGCGGGGAGGCGCTAAAAGATGAGGTTTAAAAGAAAGCCTCAGGAACCGTCTAAAGGTGCCCCGCTATGGATGGTAACTTTTTCTGATTTAGTTACATTAATTCTAGTTTTTTTTATATTACTTTTTTCCATGTCTCAGATTGATATCGTTAAGTTTAAGGCTATTGCTGAATCTTTTAAAGAAAGACAATTCCTAGATTTTTATCCTTCCGTTGTGCCGTTTGAACATCCTTCCGAGCAGGATGAAAATGTGAACAAACAAGACGAGGATATTGATGATAAGGAGAAAGAAAATCAGCTGCAAAATCTATTAACAGAGGTTGAAAAATTCCTTGATAAAAATGGATTAGAGGATGTCATTATTGCTAATCGTACAGAAAGAGGAGTTGTATTAGTTCTACAGGAACAAGTTTTATTTGAATCAGGAGAGGCGAATATAGTCAATGACTCAAATGCTTTCTTAGATAAAGTAGGGAAGTTACTAAAAGGTTTACCGAACTTGGTGAAGGTAGAAGGACATACAGATGATCGACCAATAACAACTTATCGATATCCATCAAACTGGGAACTTTCTTCAGCAAGGGCTAGTAGTGTAATTAGATATCTAGTAGACAAGCATTCATTAGATAGTACTAGATTCATAGCGGTTGGTTACGGAGAAACAAGGCCAATTGTTGCAAACACAGGACCAAAAAATTGGAAGAAAAACAGAAGAGTGGAAATAGTCATTTCTGATCCGAAGTTTGACGAGAATGACTTAAATAATTAATAGAAGAAGAGGCTTTCCCATTCAAAAGGGAAGCCTCTTCTTCTATTAATCTTGAAAATTAGATTATTAATTTTTACGTTTACAAGTAAAACCTCTTCCTCTTAAACGGATTCACTTTTAAGTCTATTTCTTATAGGATATAGAGCTTTATCCACCGTTTGTGCATTCTTCTCGGTAATTTCAGCTTTACGTGGGATTGGAGTATAGAGATTGTCTGGATCATCCCATTTTCCTGGCAAGGTGACAGGAGATTTCGTTTTCCATTCTTCAATCCAATCAGTAGGTAAATCTCCATAACAGTTCGAGTTTTCAGTCATTTCCATCCATATTAATGCCCAAGCGCGAGGAACAACTCTCCAAATATCATAGCCACCTCCACCTACTGCAACCCATTTCCCATCACAATACTCATGTGCAATTTGATGCGCAAGCTTTGGAATTTCTCGATAAATGTTCATTGAAGCAGATAAATGGGTAAGCGGATCCCAATAATGAGAATCAGCACCATTTTGCGTTAAAATAATATCTGGCTTAAAAAACTCTGCTATCTCTCTAAAGGAAGTAGTATAAGCATCAAGCCATGATTCATCTTCCGTAAAGGCATCTACTGGAATATTAAAGGAGTACCCATATCCTTTTCCTTGTCCGCGTTCATTCACATTTCCTGTGCCAGGAAACAGGTACCTTCCTGTTTCATGGATAGACAATGTGCATACATTGGGGTCATCATAAAATGACCACTGTACTCCATCACCATGATGGGCGTCTGTATCAACATATAACACCCTAGCATTATACTTTTGTTGTAAGTATTTAATAGCTACGGAACTATCGTTATATATGCAAAAGCCTGAAGCTTTACCTCTAAAGCCATGATGAAGGCCACCGCCTAGGTTTAGGGCGTGCTTCGCTTTACCACTCATAACATAATCAACCGCAGTTAATGTCCCACCAACCAATAATGAACTAGCCTCATGCATATTAGGGAATATAGGAGTGTCCTCAGTTCCTAAACCATAATTTTCAGCCACTTCACTTGTTAGTTGACCATGTCCAGCCAATCTGACAGCGTTTACATAATTAGGGTCATGTATTAAATGAAGTTCCTCCTCTGTCGCTGCACGTGGAGGAACGATATCTTGGTCATTAATAGCATTCGCTTTTTTTAGTAAATCTAGGGTCAGTTTTAGCCGAATCTGGTTAAAAGGATGGTTTGCGCTAAATTTATAGTTCAGCTGTTCTTCAGAGAAGATAAAAACAGCATCACTTGTCATGAGTCCATCCCCGGTAAATTCGGCCAGAGGACACAATGGCCAGCATTTTTTAAATCTTCAATTAAAGAAAGAGGGTTCATGGTTTGTACCCTTAAAACAAGAATTTTATAGGCTGGGTCTTTCTTATAAGGATAAACAAGCACACTTTGAATATTGGCTTTACGGTCTCTTATAACTGAAGTAATTTCACAAAGCATCCCAGCTTTATTAGGTACCTTTACTTCAATTTGTGAACCAGGCTGATGAGCACCCGTTAACTCTACTAAAGTATGAAGCAAATCTGTTTCAGTAACAATTCCCACTAGTTTTTGTTCTTGTATAATAGGTAAACAGCCAACCTTATGCTCATAGAATAGGGCAGCAATTTCCTCTACAAAATCTAGAGGATGAGCGGTAAGTATATTTGTGCTCATAATACTTCCTAACGTCTTTGTTAAGTCTTCTTTATGCTCCTCGTAATGAAAAATAGGAGATATGGCTTCCTTAATATCCCTATCAGTTACAATACCTACAATTTGTTCCTTTTGATCTACTATTGGGATGTGTCTGATTTTTTTCTCTTTCATTAGTTGTATGGCATCAGCAATAGAGTCATTTGGAGTCAGTGTGGATATATCAACTTTCATAATTTCTTCCACAATCATGATGAGTCCCCCTCTATATTAAATTCAACATCAAGCGTGCCTGACTTTCTTTGCTTGAAGTTTACTACGCTAAATTACTAATTTATAAAGCTGTCTTCGTGTAAGGCTAATACATAAATCGATTCATAAAGCGTAATTGGTCAAACCTTTGAATAGAGTCTGTATCCACTCTTTTTCCTATTTTAGCCATTAAGCAGTTAGCAGGATGTGAGCTAATTTCAGGATCATCCGTTGCATAATATTCAAGTCCGCCTGCATTCATCATCTTTTCCATGATCTTTCGATATTCCCATACATTTAAGCCTGTACCTTTTAAATCCCAATGCCAATAATATTCAGTAGTTATAATAATAAAATCTTCCATAGCATCGTCCATCATAGAAACAACAAGAAGGTTTTTTCCTACTGAACAGCCTCTAAATTTACTTATTACTTCAATAGCACCTAATTCAATTAAATTATCCATTTTTCCTTCAGACCAGCGTTCTAATGGATCAGGGTATAAATAGGTCACATATCCGATAATCGTATGTCTATGTCTTGCAATAATAATTCTACCTTCAGGTAAACGTGCTATTTCAACTAATGCTTTATGTTGTTGAGCAGGAGGACGAAAAGCTACTAAGTCCTCATGAAACTCTAAATCAGCAAGTTTTTCAGGTGTAATCGGGCCTTCAATAATGATATTGCCGTGAGGAGTTTTTATTTCTTTTGCATTGTATGTTTTTTTATGTTCCATTGATCCACCACCTATAAAATCATAAGAATCATAATTACTATTATACATCAAATCTATTAATTTAAAGCGCTTTCACAAAATTTTCTGTTTTTATTAGGCCCTTTTCTAAATCTTTTTGAACAATTTCTACACAAAAGTCATATAACTCAAGTTAGGTAAATATTTTAAAAATTGAGAAAAAATAATATTTGTAATATAATTAGAGATAAACATACCAAAAGGGGGATTATGTTTAATGAAAGTGGAAGCGCTACCAGCAACACAGGGGAAATATAATTTAAAAAGCTACGAAGAACAGTACAGTCAATTTGACTGGAAGGAAACAGAAAAAGAATTTTCTTGGTCTGAAACGGGACTAGTTAACATGGCATATGAGGCTATTGATCGTCATGCTGAATCCCATCGGAAAAATAAAGTTGCTTTATATTATCGTGATGGTAATAGACAAGAAAAGTATACATTTAAAGAAATGAAAGAATACTCAAATAAAGCCGGTAATGTGTTAAAGGCTTATGGAGATGTAGAAAAGGGAGATCGCGTTTTTATCTTCATGCCTCGTTCTCCAGAGCTTTATTTCGCGGTGCTTGGTGCTATTAAATTAGGTGCTATCGTAGGGCCACTTTTTGAAGCGTTTATGGAAGGTGCCGTTCGTGACCGTCTAGAGAATAGTGAAGCTAAGGTTTTAGTTACTACTCCTGAATTATTAGAAAGAGTTCCTGTATCTGAACTACCTGCTTTAAAACATATTTTCCTAGTAGGAAACGATGTTCAAGAAGAGGGGAAAATTGTTAGCTTTAACGAGAAGTTTGCTGAAGCTAGTAAACACTTAAAAATCGAATGGGTTGACCGTACAGATGGACTCATTCTTCACTATACGTCTGGTTCAACTGGAAAACCTAAAGGGGTTTTACATGTCCATAATGCTATGATTCAACACTATCAAACGGCAAAATGGGTACTAGACCTAAAAGAAGAAGATATATTCTGGTGTACAGCGGATCCTGGTTGGGTAACAGGTACGTCTTACGGAATATTTGGTCCTTGGTTAACAGGTGCAGCTAACGTAGTCGTTGGTGGAAGATTTAGTCCTGAAACATGGTACAGCATGTTAGATGAATATGGTGTAACGGTTTGGTATAGCGCTCCTACAGCTTTTAGAATGTTAATGGGTGCTGGGGACGAAGTGGTGAAAAAATACGATCTATCAAATCTAAGACATATTCTTAGTGTAGGTGAACCACTAAACCCTGAAGTAGTTAGATGGGGAATGAAAGTATTTAATTTAAGAGTTCATGATACTTGGTGGATGACAGAGACTGGAGCACAGTTAATCTGTAATTACCCTTGTATGGAAATTAAACCAGGGTCGATGGGGAAACCGATTCCTGGAGTCAAAGCTGCTATTGTTGATGACCAAGGTAACGAGCTACCTCCGTATCGTATGGGGAACTTAGCGATAAAAAAAGGTTGGCCGTCCATGATGCATACGATCTGGAATAATGAAGCTAAATTTGAGTCTTACTTTATGCCTGGTGACTGGTATGTTTCCGGTGACTCAGCCTATATGGATGAAGATGGATACTTCTGGTTCCAAGGTCGTATTGATGATGTTATTATGACTTCTGGTGAGCGTGTAGGTCCATTTGAAGTAGAGAGTAAACTGGTTGAACATCCGGCTGTTGCTGAAGCTGGTGTAATCGGAAAGCCAGACCCTGTACGCGGAGAAATTATTAAAGCCTTTGTTGCTCTTCGTGATGGGTTCGAAGCTTCAGAAGAATTAAAAGAAGAGATTCGTACATTTGTTAAAAAAGGTCTTGCAGCGCATGCAGCCCCACGAGAAATTGAGTTCCGTGATAAGCTACCAAAAACACGCAGCGGAAAAATCATGCGTCGTGTTCTTAAAGCTTGGGAACTAGATTTACCAACAGGTGACCTTTCAACAATGGAAGATTAATTATATGAAGAATGCCTCTACTTTTGTAGAGGTTTTTTGTATAAATAAACATCACTGCATAAAAAAACAAGAGTAAAAATCTACTCTTGTTTTTAAATACTCTTTAATTATTTTCAGATTCATCTCCGTCACCTGGGTCATCATCTTGACCATCATCACCGGTGCCTGGATCGCTACTAGGTTCTTTAGGTTTTTCTTCTTTATTATCTTTATCTTTTTTATCGTTATTTTTATCAGAGGAATCTTCTTCTTGCTTACTTCCGATTTGTACCTCATTTGAAGGGGAAGACTCTTTACCTGCGATATCAACAGCTATTACGGTGTATAAGCCGTTATCGCCTGAGTATTGAAGAGTTTCTCCCGCTTTAATGCTAGCTACTTTTTTACCGTCTTTGTACACTCGATAGCCAATTACATCGTTCTCAGAGTGTTTAGACCAAGTTAGCTTTTTCCCGCTCACTTTAACAGAGACCGCTGCAGGTGATTTACCGTTATCTTCAAGTTTATCATCAGGTAATAATAAATTTGCGAATCGGTCTTTATTAGGTATCAGTTGTTCCGTATCCGTAGTGACTCCAAATATTTTTTGAATGTACTCAGGATTTAATATTAGTCCCTTTTGTGAAAATTCATCTGGAGTTGAATCAAGGGCTAAATATTTTTTATCTCCAATAGTTACGTATTTACCTTCAATGAAGCTATCGTCCACTTTAGTAGGAACGTATTTTGCGTTAAATAAATCTGTCTCAACTAAACCAGCTTTAGAACAAGCATCAGAAGGTAATAGCCCAGATAGTGCACAGAAAGAACGTCGAACGATTCCACCAGGCATTTTAAAGCCTTGAGCTGGGTCAATTAATTCCGGTTTGATATCATATGCAGCATTGATTAAATCAGCCCAAATATAAATATTACGTACACCGTAAGATAAGCCCCTATAGCTTAATTGAAGAGGCTTTGGAGTATCGTACCCCATCCAAACACCAAACGAAACATTTGGGTTTGTAGCAACAAACCAGGCATCCTTATAATCCTGTCCTGTTCCTGTTTTGCCGGCCCAATCAGAACTGAATTTTAATCGACTATTAAGTGCTGTAGCTGTACCACTTCTAATAACATCACGCATCATATCGATAGCTAAGTAGGATGTTTGAGGACTAAATACATCCACAGGCTCTACCTCGTGTTGGTAAATGACTTTACCGCTTTTATCTACAATCTTCTCAATCATATAGGCATCAATAAATTTTCCACTATTGGCGAAAGTACCGAATGCATTTACGTTCTCTTCAACTGAGACCCCGTTGGTTAAACCACCTAGAGCTGTTGAACGGTTTGTATAGTCATCATCAGCTAGAGAAGAGAATCCCATCTTAGAAAGGTATTCGGCTGGACGTTTATCAAGAATATCAACATATGCTTTAACAGCAGGTACGTTGTAAGATCTCTTTAGCGCATTTCTTGCAGATGTTAACCCGCTATATCCACCACCGTAGTTTTTCGGCCAAGGTTCACTGCTAGCCGGATTAAGCTTTAACGCAACATCAGGTAAAATGGATCCTGGTGATAGTGTACCTAACTCGATTGCAGGAGCATAGACAAGAAGAGGTTTCATGGTCGATCCGTTTGGACGTTTTGCGTTAGTTGCATGGTTTGTTTGTTCACGACTGTGATCACGTCCACCGACAAAGCTGATGATTTTTCCTGTTTTATTTTCGATTAAGACAGCACCTAATTCTACAGGTTTGCTAACCGTTACATCTTCACCTGTTTCAGGGTCCTCTTCTACCTCTGAAATGTCGCTTCCGTAAAACTGAAATTCATCTTTTACTTTATTCATAGCATTGTAAATCTTTTTATCAATTGTTGTATGGATGGAATAACCATTTTGGCGAAGGTTTCTGTCTGCGAGTGTTTCGTATTCCTCTAGCAAAGACTTATCCTTCTTTAAATCCTCCAATGTATAACCATCTTTTTCTGCTAGGATTCTAGACAGTATTTCAATAGAACGTTGCTCAATCTCAGCCGTTAGCCATGGATATTGCTCCTGTGGACTTGGACGGTAAGGGATAAAGTCCTTTGTAATATCATAGGCTAATGCTTTATTATACTGCTTTTCTGAGATTGAACCATTATCATACATTCTTTTTAGAACGGTTTTCATTCTAGTTAATCCAGGTTCAAGATTTTCCTTCAATTGTCCTTTATTCGTAAAAGGTGTGTACCCAAATGGACTTTGAGGAAGACCAGCAATAAAGGCGGCTTGCGGCAGGGATAACTCACTCGCTTTTACGCCAAATAGACCTTTTGATGCTGCTTGTACCCCAGCAATATTTCTTCCTGAAGAGTTCCTACCAAACGTAGAAACGTTCAAATATGCTTCTAAGATTTCTTTTTTGTCAAAGAACTTTTCAAGCCTTAAAGCAAGTAAAATTTCCTTTGCTTTTCTTTCAAATGAGATTTCATTTGTTAAGATCTGATTTTTGATTAACTGCTGTGTTAATGTACTTCCACCTGACTGGACTGAAGAGTTAGTTACTTCTTGAAAAAGTGCACGCATAATAGCTTTTGGCACAACACCATCATGCTCGTAGAAGTATTCATCTTCTGTAGCAATTACTGCTTTAACTAAGTGATCTGAAACATGGTCGAGTGTAATTTCTTCTCTTTCTAAGTCCGTTCTCAGTTTACCCAGATAGACTTTATCTGCAAAATAAAGATTCGATGTCTCTTCATAGTTGTATATATCTTTCTTCATGCTGTCATAGGATCTTATAGGCTCTTTCTTAACTAAAGAGGCGAAATAACCTGCGCCTACTCCTCCTGCGAATGCTCCACCAAGAACTATGATAATAAGAAATAATAGCGTTAAGTTCCAGAAAACTTGATAGGTTATACTAGCTCCCTTAACCGTTTTTTTATGTGTTAATAGGTTTAGTACAGACCTAAATTTATTTTTTTCTTGTTGGTTCTCGTCTTTCATCGACATCAATCCCCCTAAAATCACATACATTATAGCATAAACAAGGGCATTAGAATGAAAAGCAATGACAATTTCTAAAAATTCCTTTTTAATTTGCCTAAAAATAACAGAATTAATGATAAGACAGATTGACAAAGCTACAGGATGTATGTTAAAAATTTGTTAAGCTAAAATCTATAACTTAATAACTTGAATTTGCATTGACGAGAATCAGTAGTGTTTCTATCCCTGTTTCAGAAAGCTGGCGGTTGTTGCGAGCCAGTACAAATAGAAAGATGAATTACCTCTCTGAGCATTTACTGTGAACCTTTTTCAAGCATTAGCAGTAAACGGTTTATCCGTTATCTAATTAAAGTGGAATTCATAAAATTTATTGAATGTTAATGAATTCAAGTTGGGTGGTACCGCGATCTTTCGTCCCTTCGAATATAAATTCGAAGGGACTTTTTGTTTTCCGGGTGATTTTAAAGGCTGTTTTGGTAATGATTGTTGTTATTTGTAAAAATCCAAAAGCCGATTTTTACCCCTTGCTAGTTAAAGAGTGCTACCAAATTTAGATGGTAAGGCTTTTTCTAAAACTGATAACCTTATCTGCCCATTAAAGCATGTATACTTTATAGGTAAATTTATATGTGAGAAGCAACAAGTTTTTAGAAAAGAGCCATTTTAAAAGAATATTAGGAGGTATTAACATGAACTTACTTGAGGATTTGCAGTGGCGTGGAATTATATACCAACAAACAGATGAAGTAGGTACGAAAGAAATTCTAGAAAAAGAAAAGATTTCACTATACTGTGGAATTGATCCTACAGCAGATAGTATGCATATAGGGCATCTACTTCCCTTCTTAACGTTAAGAAGATTTCAACAAGCAGGGCATCGTCCTATCGTTTTAGTAGGAGGAGCTACTGGACTCATTGGAGATCCAAGCGGGAAAAGTGAAGAGAGAAACCTTCAAACTCTTGAGGCTGTTCAGCACAATGTGGACAGTATAAAGGTGCAGTTACAAAATATTTTTGATTTTAGTGGAGAAAATGGTGCAATTATGGTTAATAACTATGATTGGGCTGGTTCAATGGATATCGTTACGTTCTTACGTGATTTCGGGAAACATGTAGGAGTAAACTACATGTTAGCAAAAGATACCATCTCTTCACGTTTAGATACAGGAATTTCTTTTACTGAGTTTACTTACACGATTTTACAAGCAATGGATTTCGTTCATTTGTTTGAAAAGCATAATTGTAGAATGCAAATTGGTGGTAGTGATCAGTGGGGGAATATCACAACTGGTCTTGAGTTAATTAGAAAAATGATGCCTGAAGGTTCTAAAGCATTTGGAGTAACCATTCCTTTAGTAACAAAGGCTGATGGAACTAAGTTTGGTAAGACCGAGAGTGGTGCTATCTGGTTAGATGCTGAAAAAACTTCTCCTTACGAGTTCTACCAGTTCTGGATTAACACTGCTGATGCAGATGTAATTAAATACTTAAAATTCTTTACCTTCTTATCAAAAGAGGAAATTGAAGCACTAGAAGTAGCCGTACAAGAAGAGCCACATTTACGTAAAGCGCAAAAAGCGTTAGCAGAAGAAATGACACGTTTAATTCATGGTCAAGAATCATTAGACCAAGCAATTAAAATTTCAGCAGCATTGTTCAGTGGAGATGTAAAGAATTTAACTGGAACTGAAATTCAGCAGGGTTTTAAAGATGTACCTTCCTTTGAACTTTCAACTGGGGAAGAAATGAACATTGTTGACTTACTAGTTACAGCAAAGATATCTCCATCGAAACGACAAGCACGTGAGGACGTATCTAACGGAGCTATTTCTGTAAACGGAGAAAAAGTGACTGAATTAGAATATGTTGTAGGTGAGCAAGACCGTATCGATGGAAAATTTACCATTGTTCGTCGTGGTAAGAAGAAGTATTTCTTAATAAAATACTAATCTAGATTGAAATACAAAGAGTGGATAGCGTGATGCTGTTCACTTTTTTCGTACTCTAAATTAAATACAAAAAAGAAGCCAAAGAGTGGCTTCCTGTGTTATGAAATATGATTATTAATTTCTTTATAATAAGGAAGTGAGTTAAGAAAGTTCCTTAAGTATGTTCGTTAATCGAATAAATTCATCTTTATTTCTCTCTTGTAAAGCACGGTCGATATCCTCTTGGATTCTCTCTTTTTGGAAGTCGCGGAGTGCCTTTTCTAGCACCATTTCTGCAAATAGAGAGTGCATGATGTTTACTTCTGATCGTTGTGGAGAATTTAGCAATTTCTTTTCCATCGGAAATCAACTCCTTGAGCTTTTTTTAATTATATAATAAATATTCAGATAATTCAAATATTATTTCGAAAAAGTTGAATTCTTTTGGAAAAGGCGGGTTTTTAGCAAAAGAAAAAAACCTGCCGATAAAATCGACAGGTTTTGAAAAAATTAACGAGAGTAGAACTCAACGATTAGAGCTTCGTTAATTTCAGCTGGAAGTTCTGAACGTTCTGGCATACGCGTGAAAGTACCTTCTAATTTATCAGCATCAAAAGTTAAGAAATCAGGTACGAAGTTGTTAACTTCAACTGCTTCTTTAACGATATCAAGGTTGCGTGATTTTTCACGAAGGCTTACTGTTTGACCAGGAGCTAAACGGTAAGATGGAATATCAACACGTGAACCGTCTACCATAATGTGACCATGGTTTACAAGCTGACGAGCTTGACGACGAGTACGAGCTAATCCTAAACGGTAAACAACGTTATCTAAACGAGACTCTAAAAGAATCATGAAGTTTTCACCGTGTTTACCAGCTAATTTACCAGCTCTATCGAATAGGTTACGGAATTGACGCTCAGTTACGCCATACATGTGACGAAGCTTTTGCTTCTCTTGTAATTGTAAACCGTATTCAGATAATTTTTTACGTTGGTTTGGACCATGTTGTCCAGGAGCGTAAGGACGCTTTTCTAATTCTTTACCAGTACCGCTTAGAGAAATTCCAAGACGGCGAGATAGTTTCCAGCTTGGACCAGTATAACGAGCCATGAATGACTCCTCCTCTTTGTTTTTATTTTGGTAAAATAAAAACAGTTGCGCCACGATTTAAAGACCATTTTGTTTTCATGTACCTTCGCCCTAGCAGCAGCGGGTTACACAGTACCCCTTCATAGAGTTCGTTGACTCTAGTGAGGAACAAAATGAGATCAATAAGGTGTTCACATAGGCTGCAATATTTTACACAAAGAACAGTATATCCTTTATCATATAGTTGTGTCAAGGGGATATATTTAATTCTCTTGATACTTCACTAATTAGAAAAATAAGTATGGAGGCTAATCTATGATGGCCTTCTCTCGAAAAGTATTGCCGATTCTATCTATATTACCTAGGTTATTAATGCTATAATAGATGTGCTTACTAAAATGAAATAATTTAGGACGAGTGAACTGCTTATGGAATCAAAAAAAGAAAAGCGTATTCGCTTTTTTTTAGTGCTATTTTTTATTAGTTTAACAGGTATCGGTTTTTTCTATAAATATAATGGTTTCAATTCTGCTAATCAGAAGAAAGAAACTTACAAGCCACAATCACTTGTCATTCATAAGAGCACAAATGAAAAAGATAATCCAATTGTGATTTTATATGAGTATAAACAAAATCAACATATACTAGCATTATACGAAATTGAAATGAATAATGCTTTCAAATTTAAAACATTAGAAGCGGTAACACTAAAACTAGCCCCTGAAAAGCTAGCTTATGATAAAGAGGGACAAGGCATATGGGCAAATCTTAATGGAGATTGGGTGTACTTTAATAGAAAGTTAGAGACAGTAGAAAGTTCTAACAAAGCGAGAATTTCATCCCAGAACATACCATTTACGGTTGATTTGGATGAAAATAAAAAGGTGATTCATCTTCCAGGTACACACCAGATTGAAATTGGGAAACAAGAAAGTGTTTTTGAGGTACAGTCTTTATCTGAAAACCATGAACTTTGGCTGGTGCTAACCGACATGGGTGTAAAAATTTCGACAATTGAAACGAAATAGTCATAATTTTAGCAGTAAATCCCATTTGAAAAATATATAATAGAAATATAATGAAAATTTTATAATCCAGTCGAAATAATCTATAAGGATTTTTTAGTGATGCTTGAAATTGAGGCTCTAAATGGGTAAAACTTTGGGGTAATAGGGTGATGATAGGGATGGAATTGTTGAATAAACAAACAATACTGAATTTAAAAAGCCGTTTTCTAGATTTAATTGATATAGAAGATGGTCTATTGAATTATGATTATTTAATAAATCAGATGTTATTGGCCATCCGAAATGTGATTGGGACCGAAGAGGTTGTCCTTTATAGCTGTAATGTTTGGAAGCAGGAATTGTACATGGAAGCTTCCACGAGTCATTTATTGGACAGTAGTTTAAATCAGCCATTTATCTCCTCCCTTGAGCTGGATGATTATTTTTCCAATCGATTGCATATTAGGGATAAAATTCCATTCCCTGATTTTAATAATTATGACCTTTTAATTGCCTTGAAAAGAGGAGAAGCTACTCTTGGTTACTTGGCATTCAGAGGAACGTGCGAACATTTCTACTCTGATGAATTTCTACTTGCTTTAAGCAAAGAGTGTACAACATTCCTTCATAAGGCACGAGTGTTTACTAACGTAGTTGTAGAAGAAAAACGCTATAAGCAATTATTTCGTGTAACAGAAAAATTCCATTCTTCAATGGATATGGATGCTGTACTAGGTGAAATTATTTTTACATTACAGGAAGTTTATCCAACATTTACGTATTACTTAATGTTGTCTCATGATAATAACAGTCATAGTGATTTACCTATTAAAGACTTAGAGTATGATAGTGAAAATATCGCTGCTATGCAGGCATATGTAACAGGTACTGCTCAATTTGAGGATTCGGTTTTAGAAAGAAAATCTATTCTATATGCACCGCTTAAAGGGAAACAAGGAGTTTACGGAGTGTTACAGGTAATTGCTCCAAACACACTTTCGTTTCCGAATAATGAAGTAGAATTTATTACGTTACTTGCCAATACAGCCGGATCAGCGTTAGAAAATGCCCAACTGTATCAGCAATCAAAGAGATTAGTGTCTGATTTACAGTTAATTAATGAGACTTCACACCGCCTTAACTCAAACCTACGTCTGACGGAAACAATGAACTACATGACAGAACAAATTATCCATTCATTTGATGCCGAAGAAGTTGGATTTATATTGGTTAGCCCTGATTTTGAGAAATCTAAGGTGTTAAAAGGGAGCACCTCATTTCTATATTCCGATGATGTAGTTCCATATATGAACTATATTAGAGAAAAGATTAAAACTGAAAAGGATTCCTTATTTATAGGTGATCTTACGATAAAGGAAATCTCTTGCGAAAATGTATATAAATCTGTAATGGCCGTACCTATGGTCCAAACAGGAATTATAAAAGGTTTCGCCGTAGTTATGCACCATCAACCATATCATTTTTCATTTGAAACTTTTAAGCTGTTGCAATCACTCATTCATCATTCAACTTTGGCATTTACTAACTCAATGCTTAGAGAAGAACTTGAAAAAATGGTTATCACGGATCATCTAACCAAACTATATTCACGTAATTACCTGGATGATAAAATTCATCAATCGATGGAGGAAGATCAGAGAGGAACCTTTATCTTAATTGATATTGATAACTTTAAATCCGTAAATGACACATATGGTCATCAAATAGGTGATGATGTTTTAGTACAGGTAGCAGATATTATAAATAGTAATATTAGAGATTCAGATATTGGCGCACGCTGGGGTGGAGAAGAGTTGGCTATCTACTTACCGAGGGTATCTGAGGAAACCGGAGTGGCAATTGCAGAACGTTTGGTAGAAAGAGTGGCAAATAGCTCTCGTCCTAAAGTGACGATATCTTGTGGAGTTTCCTATTGGAATAAGGAGATAAACGATACATTTACTGGCTTATTCAAAAGGGCGGACAAAGCACTTTATGTAGCAAAGGAAACAGGTAAAAATAAAGTGGTGGTCCAAGAAGATATTAGTGTATAGCTCATAAACATTTAAAATGGAAAAACTCAATCTTGATAAAACTTGATTGAGTTTTTTTATTAAAGGTAGGAGAAAAGTTTTTGTCTTAATTCCCTTATTTCTGGTACAAATTTCTTTCCATTTAAAAGGAATTATCATATCCTGTAAATAGAGAGTAATTTCAATATTCCAAAATGAAAGCGTTTACAGTGAAGGTCAGGAGGATCTATTATGGAAGAAAAAAGAAATTATCAATTCGAAACAGAAATGATTCATACAGGGTATGATTCCAAACAATTTCAAGGGAGTCTTAATCCTCCCCTTTTTCAAACATCAACTTTTACCTTTGAAAATGCAAAACAAGGAGAAAGAAGATTTGCAGGTGAAGAAGAGGGCTATATTTATTCAAGATTAGGAAATCCGACTGTCACCATGTTAGAGGAGCGAATGGCTGCCTTGGAAAAAGGAGAAGCTGCTCTTGCTTTTGGTTCAGGTATGGCTGCAGTATCTGCTATATTGTTAGCTCTAACTAAAACAGGAGACCATATTTTATGTTCTCAGGGTGTATATGGATGTACATTTGGATTACTTCAATTAATGAAGAAGAAATACAATATAAACCATGCCTTTTCAACAATGGAAACAGAAGAAGATCTTTTACAAGCCATTCAACCAGAGACAGCCTGTATATATGTGGAGACTCCTATTAACCCAACTATGAAACTAGTAGATTTAGAAATGATTAGCCGTGTCGCCAAATCAAAGGGAATTCCTGTTGTAGTTGATAACACTTTCTGCTCACCTTATCTGCAAAACCCTATTGCTTTAGGCTGTGACGTAGTTATTCATAGTGCTACTAAGTATATTGGGGGTCATGGTGATGTAATCGCGGGAATTGCTGTTGGTTCGAAGGAATTTATTAGTGAAGTAGCCATGACAACTCAAAAAGATATTGGAGGGATCATTTCTCCTTTTGACGCTTGGTTACTGTTAAGAGGTCTGAAAACACTGGCTGTTAGAATGGACCGTCATTGCGACAATGCTGAGAAATTAGCAACCTTCTTAGGAAATCATACAAAAGTTGAAAGTGTTATTTACCCTGGTGATGAAAAAAATAAAGATTATGAAATTATGAAAAAACAAATGCGAAAACCAGGTGGGTTAATCTCTTTTGCCATTAAAGGAACAAAAGAAGATGCTCAACGATTTATGGATCATTTGCAACTTATAAAAATCGCTGTAAGTCTTGGAGATGCGGAAACATTGATCCAGCACCCTGCGACGATGACGCACTCTGTTATTCCTAAAGAAGAAAGAGAAAAGATGGGGATTAGTGACACATTAATTAGATTATCGGTTGGATTGGAATCGTGGGAAGATATTCGCGATGATATAGAGCAAGCTTTAGATAAGCTATAATAAAAATGTAGGAAAAGCAGATAGGTACGTAACTATCTGCTTTAAAGTTTTTTATAAAAACTTAACCAACGCTTGAACAAATTCCTCCAATTTTACTTGGTCTAATTCATCAAAGCGGTTCTTTTCAGGTGAATCTATGTCTAATACTCCAATTAATTCTCCGTCTTTCATCATTGGTACTACAATTTCTGATTGGGAAGCTGCATCACAAGCAATATGTCCTGGGAAAAGATGAACGTCTTCCACTCTAACAGTTCTCAATTCTTTAGCACTTGTTCCACAAACTCCTTTTCCTAGTGGAATTCGTACGCACGCAGGTAGTCCTTGGAAAGGGCCTAATACTAGTTCTCCATCTTCCATTAAGTAGAAACCTACCCAATTAACTCGGTCGAAAAATTGGTTAAGTAAAGCTGATGCGTTACTTAAGTTTGCTACTTTGTTTTGTTCACCTTCTAATAGGGCGTTTAATTGTTTAACCAAAAAGTCATAATTTTCTTCACGTGTTTTACCATAGGATTCGACTTTAAACATCTATTTTCACCTATTTCTTCTAAATTTTATATTACATTCTATCAAAAAGAAAGGAAAAAGAGGAGACTTTGTCGAGATTTTTATAAAGGAGTTGTTAGAAATAAAAAGAATGTTATAAATAGAGAAAATTTCAAGGATAATTGTAAAGGTTAACTTATTAAAAGTCGATTTTTACGCTCATAAGAATATGTATTTACTTATGGCTAGAAGTATCAAATGATTCACATAAAGCATTGAATGTTGTTTTCATTTCAAAGTAGCTGGAGAAATTAAAAAGTCGAAAAGGAGGCAGGTCCATGAGGAAAAATTCGAAAGATGCCATTGTCGACTCTGCGATAGTGTTATTTAATATTAAGGGTTTCAATGGAACGTCCATAAGAGATATTGCCAACAAAGCAAATGTCAATGTAGCTAATATAGCCTACTATTTTCAAAATAAGCATGGTCTTCTCGAATACTGCTATACGACTTTTTTTGAATCTTATTTACATGAAATTGAAAGAGGGTTCAATAGCTTAAATAAAGGGCCAACTGAGTGCTTAAAAGAGATAACTAAAAACATTATCCATTTCCATTGCCAAAATATACATTTAACTCGGTTCATACTTCGAGAAATGTCGATTGATTCCCAGGTTGTAAGGGAAATAATGTCAACTTATTTTGTGAAAGAGAGATACTATTTTAAACGTGTATTTGAAGAAGGGATACAAACTAAAGAATATCGCCCATTATCAGTAAACTATATGATTATTCAGCTAAAAAGCTTACTAAGCATGCCTTTTTTAAACTCTTATTATGTAACAGAGGTTCTACATGTCTTTCCGCACGAACCTTATTTTGAAAGAAAATATTTAGAGGAAATATACAATTGGATTGACGGAGTAGTTTGTAACATGCATTTTCAGAATAGAGATGCACTATTAGTGTAAAAAAACGGCCTTTGGCCGTTTTTTTACTAGGTAAGAAATTATATGTTTTCTGAAGTTAGACTACTGTCTAGCTCCAGAAGAGTAGGCTACGAAAGCGGTACCTCGCACGAAGGAAAGTGGTTTTCTTTCCGAGGAGCGCCCAGCGACTAGTGGACTTCGCTCCTCTCCCTACGATAAGTCAACATCGAATCGCTTACGCTCTTCGTGTTTCCTTTATCTCAGTCGAGGCGCTCCAGTCCATACGTCGCTAAACGGGGCGCTTGCGCTTTTCTTATGTTCATATTTTAATCAGTTCATCAAACCCTTGCATTAGCTCTTTTACTTGGTGAGCGTCTGAACCGTATATAAGTGGGATTCCGAGCTCTATTGCTTTTAATGCAATCCACTCTGGAGGGTATGGCTCCTTACATAGAGGCTTGGCTGTTCCAGCTCCGTTGTAGTCTAGCTCGTAGCCCTTATTTTTAATTGTAGTCAAAATCTCTAAAATTTCTGCTTCATACTTATGAATCGTGGGAAATTTCTTGTGGAATTTTCTAATTAAAGTCATATGACCGATACGCTTTGGCTTGTATACACCAAGGTCTGAGCGAATGGACATTAATAATGTTCTGTAATAGTTTCCGTATATAGCTTCTACCGACCCATACTTATGAATCATTTCTTCAAACAGTTGGGGACTGTAATCTAAGCATTCGTATTGACCATTTCGTTTTAAAAAATGAACGGACAAAATCGAATCATCAAGCTTATTGCCAAACTGATTAAGAAAAGAAGTGATTTCTTTTTCAAATCCCTCTATATAATCAACTTCGAGTCCTACTAAGACACTAATATGTTTTTGATATATTTTCTTAACACGATTTACTTCTTCAAAATATAATCCGAGTTCATTAAGAGACATAGAGCTATCTCGAGTTGGGGTTGTGTCAATAAAGCCTTTTGGTAAAGGGGCATGTTCAGTAAAAGTGATTTGATCAAAGCCAAGTGTAATTGCTTTTTCAACATATTGATGCAGTTCATCTTTCGTACCATGTGGACAAAATGGAGTATGTATGTGACCGTTAATTAGCATCGTCTGACATCCTTTTCTACTGTGAGTAAAATCATTGTTACCATTTTATTAATATATCCCAGTTTTACTGCCAAAAAGTTTTTCAAACTAGGACAAATAGTGATAAAATTACTAAACTAATATATGGAAAATAATGAAATATAGCAATATATCAATTATATTGATAAAAATTACATTATTTAGAACAAAAAATTTGAAAATACTAGTCAAAAAATGTCGTTTACATGGTATCATAAAAACATTGAATTGAACATTTATATATTCGTTTTTTACATAGATGATTGCTTCGATCGTTTTAGAACAGGGGGCTAATAATGAAATACATAATAGGTGGCTTAGTTTTACTACTATGCCTATACATAATTGGTTACTTAATGAAGAAAAGGTACTATAAAGAAATTGACCGTTTAGAGGCTTGGAAAATTGAAATTATGGATCGTCCGATTTTAGACGAAATGTCTAAAGTCAAGCAACTAAACATGACAGGTCAAACAGAAGAGTTGTTCGAAAAATGGCGTAACGAATGGGATGAGATCGTAGACAAACAACTCCCTGATGTAGAAGAGTATTTATTTGATGCTGAGGAATACATTGATAAATATCGCTTCAAGAAAGCAAAAGAAGTACAAACAAAGATTGACAAACATTTAACTGATACGGAAAACAGTATTAAAAAACTTTTAGCAGAGATAAATGAGCTTGTAGGTAGTGAAGAAAAGAATAGAACAGAAATAGAAGAACTTAAAGAAATGTATCGTGAACATAGAAAAACATTATTGGCACACCGCCATACATTTGGTCATGCCGAGAATCGTTTAGAAGAGCAGTTAGAAGAAGTCTCTCAATTATTCTTACAATTCGAAGAACAAACGAAAAATGGTGATTATCTAAGTGCTCGCGAGGTCGTATTATTCATTCAATCAAAGCTTTCTGAAATTGCTTATAAAATGGAAGCAATCCCTAATTTACTTGTTGAATGCCAATCGACAATCCCCTCTCAAGTGGATGAGGTTAAAGAAGGATATCGTGAAATGCTTGGCCAAAACTATAGCCTAGAACATATCCATTTTGAAAAAGAAGTGGAACGTATCGAAGGAGAGTTAAGTACCTACTTAAGTTTGATTGAAAAAACAGAATTAGCGGAAGCAGAAAAAGGGATTGAACAGATAAGAGAGAGTATTGATTTATTGTATGATTTATTAGAAAAAGAGGTACTAGCTAAACATTTTGTTAGTGAAAATGAAATGAAAATCAAGGATGAGATTCATACTGCCATGGAGGCGAATAATGTACTCAAATTTGAAATCCAACATGTGAAGCAAAGCTACCACTTAACGGAAAAAGAACAAGAAAGCCAAAACCAACTAGAGAAAAAGATAACTCAACTCTTTAAACGTTTTGAGCTCTTAGAACATAAAGTTAGAAGCGAAAAAATGGCACAGACGATTTTAAGCGAAGAACTAAATGCTATTAAGAGTCAACTTGAAGCTATTCAAGAAGAGCAAAAAGGCTTCTCTGAAAAACTTCAAACGCTGAGAAAAGATGAATTAGCTGCTAGGGAAAAAGTGAAAGAGTTATCTAGAAAGATAGCAGAGTCTATCCGATTAGTAACAAAGAGTAATATACCTGGACTTTCTCAGGACTATAAGTACCTGCTTGAAGATGCCAAATCAAGTGTACAAGACGTTCAAACAAAGTTAGAAGAGAAACCTCTTGACGTACCATCCGTTCAAAAATATTTAGAGGTAGCAGTACTAACAGTGGAAAAAGTATATGAAACAACCAATGATTTGATTGAGACAGTAAGTTTGGCTGAAAAAGTAATCCAGTACGGTAATCGTTATAGAAGTCGATATTCTTCTGTGGAAGTAGCTTTAAAAGAGGCAGAACTAGCTTTTAGAAACTACCAATATAGTGAAGCGCTTGAACAGGCAGCGGCTTCTATAGAGGCGATAGAGCCTGGAGCTTTAAAGAAAATTGAATCGTTACTAGTTGATAGTGAAGAATTAGTCAAACAATAATACAAAGTAAAAAGGTTCGCATCCAATGCGAACCTTTTTCTTATAAAATTAATTAGTAGTTACTTTTTTCTTAGACTCTCCAACCAGGTTTGCAAGGATATAACCTAATATAGCACCAACGATCGCAGGGACAATCCATCCAATTCCTTGTGAGAATAAAGGGAGAAAGCTCAAGAACTCGACCAAGGAATTAACATTTAGTCCAGCTATTTTTAAGCCATCTACTAAGCTCAGAAGCCCTGTCGGAACTAATGCACCGATATAGACGAAGGAATATCCGTTAAACTTGTTGTGGAAAAATGATAAGGAAATTAATACAATCGCTAATGGATAAATAATAATTAGGATTGGTAATGAAAAAGCAATTAATTGGGTTAATCCAAAGTTTGCTATAACCATACTAAAAACCGATAAGACAATAACAAATGTTTTATAGGAAACATTCTTAAATAGCTTAGAAAAATATTGTGCACATGAAGAAACCAATCCTACCGAAGTCGTTATACAAGCAAAAGTGATTGCAAGACCTAGAATGATGGCTCCAGATGAACCAAATAGAAAACTAGAAGCACCAGCTAGAATAGCCCCGCCATTTTCCTTTACGCCAATAGCACTTGGAGCAGTTGATCCAATATAAGCTAAAGATAGGTAAACTAATGCTAATCCTGTTGCAGCAATCATTCCTGCATATACGCATGCTTTTGTCATGATTGCCTTACTTGTGACTCCTCTATCTTTTAACGCGTTAATAACTACAATTCCAAATACTAATGCTGCAATGGTATCAAGAGTGAGGTATCCCTCAATAAAGCCCTTAAAAAACGGGCCATCTACATAAGGTCCTTTTGCCTCGCTAGGCGTGCCCATCGGTGTAACTAAACTTTTCACTACAAGTATAGTTAAGATAATTAGTAGTGCCGGTGTTAATACTTTACCAATACGGTCAACTAGCTTAGTAGGATTCATAGACAACCAAGCGGTTAAGCCGAAAAATACAATCGTATATATAAATAAAGGAAGATTTGAACTGGAAACGCTTTCAGGAAGGAACGGAGAAACACTAATTTCAAAAGAAACCGTTCCTGTTCTTGGGATTCCGAATAGAGGTCCAATTGCTAAATACATAATAACTGTAAAAATTACTCCATAAATAGGATGAACTCTACTTGCTAAAGTTTGCAAATCCCCAGATTTAGCAATTGCAATAACTCCTAGTAACGGTAAACCTACACCTGTAACGAGAAACCCTAAAATAGCAATCCACACATTGGTTCCAGCTTCTTGACCAAGAAAAGGAGGAAAAATCATATTCCCTGCTCCTAAAAATAAGGCAAAGAGCATTAAGCCAATCGTAAAAATCTCCTTGTTAGATAAATGACCTTTTTCCATATACATCCCCCAGATGAATCTAAATGTTTAGAACATTTAACATATTAACATAGGAAATGAAAAAATTGTCGAAAATATAAAAAGTCTAAATATTTAATATTTTAAAATAGTTTTATAATGAACTTTTTTATCATTTCTTAAAATGGTTAAAGTACACTTATTTTAAGATGGTGGTTGTAGGTGTTTAAAGGTTACTTATGTTAAAATATTTAGTTGGCAATGCCTTGACTAATATATAAGATTTGCACCTGAAAAAGGTGTTCTTACTATTATAAATTTTCTTGGAGGCGTAATCAGTGATCTATTTTGATAACAGTGCTACAACAAAACCATATAAAGAAGTGATTGATTCTTTTGTCAAAGTATCTACTGATTACTTTGGTAATCCTTCATCCTTGCACGGAATTGGTGGGCAGGCTGAGAAGCTGTTAAGTCAAGCTAGGCATCAAGTGGCACAGCTTCTGAAGGTCAGAGCAGGTGAGGTCTACTTTACTTCTGGTGGTACGGAGAGCAATAATCTAGCCATTAAAGGTACGGCATTAATGTATAGAAATCGAGGTCGACATATTATCACAACTTCAGTTGAGCATGCCTCTGTAAAAGAAACGATGAATCAATTGAGTGACCTTGGTTTTAGAATCACATATTTACCTGTAGATCAGTCTGGTAGAATTAGTCTATTGGACCTTGAAAATGCGATCTGTCATGACACGATATTAGTTTCCATTATTCATGTAAATAATGAAATTGGAACGATTCAACCGATTGAAGAGATTGGAAAATTATTAAAAGAATATCCCAAAATTCTTTTTCATGTGGATCATGTACAAGGAATCGGTAAAGTTCCATTAGATTTTTTTCAATGTAGATTAGATTTTTGCTCTATATCAGGTCATAAATTTCATGGTGTAAAAGGAACAGGGGTTCTTTATATTAGAGAAGGTGTTACCATTTCTCCTTTATTCAGTGGTGGGAATCAAGAATGGAAACAGAGAAGTGGAACGGAAAATGTGGCCGGTATGGTGGCATTAGCGAAGGCATTAAGAATGACTATGGAGCAAAGTGAAAATAAATTAAGCGACATGGCCACGATAAAGAACTTTTTAATAAAGGAATTAAATAGCATAGAGCAAATTGTCTTGAACACACCTGAGGAGCATTCAGCTCCTCATATCATCAATTTTTCTATTAGGGGTGTAAGAGGAGAAGTTTTTGTCCATGCCTTAGAGGAGTTTGGAGTATATGTTTCGACAACAAGTGCTTGCTCTTCAAAGAAACAAGCTGTAAGCCACACTTTATTGGCTATGAATGTTCCAAAAGATTTAGCTGAGGGATCGATTAGGATCAGCTTATCCTTCGAAAATACGTTAGAAGAAGCAACTAAAGTTGTAAATGCTTTAAAAATGGCAGTCCAAAAATTAAGTGAGGTACTAAAATAATGAATTATGATCGCATTCTAATCCGTTATGGTGAAATATCAACAAAAGGTAGAAACAGAAGCAAATTTGTTGAAAAGTTAAGAAGAAGCATAAGACGCTCATTAGTCGATTTTCCAAATGCCTTTGTTGAGGCAACTAGAGATCGAATGTACGTTGTTTTAAACGGTGAAAACGGAGAAAGTATTATTGAAAGGCTGAAAGGGATTTTTGGCATTCAATCTTTTAGCCCCGCGGTAAAAACAAGCAAAGATTTAGATGAAATGAAAGAAGCAGCCTTAGCATTGTTTACTAAAGTACACAATGAAGGAGAGACTTTTAAAATTACGGCAAGAAGATCGGATAAATCTTTCCCTTTAGATACGAATGAGTTAAACCATGCATTTGGATCTCATTTATTGAAGAATATACCCAATTTAAAAGTAAATGTGAAAAACCCAGACATAAACTTACAAGTGGAAGTTAGAGAAGAAGCAACCTACTTATCGTGTGAGAACATTTCAGGTACAGGGGGCTTGCCAGTTGGTTCTAGCGGTAAGGCTATGTTAATGCTTTCTGGTGGAATCGACAGCCCAGTTGCCGGTTATTTATCAATGAAGCGTGGTTTAGAGGTGGAGGCGGTTCATTTTTTCAGTCCTCCATTCACAAGTGAACGTTCAAAAGAAAAAGTAGTAGAGCTTGCCAAAAAACTAGCTCATTATAATGGGGGATATTTTACCCTACATGTTGTTCCTTTTACTAAGATTCAACAATTAATTCAAAAACAGGTACCTGAAAATTATACGATGACAACCACTAGAAGGTTTATGTTGAAAATTACCGATGCTCTTCGTCAAAAACATGAGGGTCTAGCGATAATAACAGGGGAGAGTTTAGGTCAAGTAGCCAGTCAAACATTAGAGAGTATGTTTGCGATTAATGCTGTTACTAGTACACCTGTGCTTCGTCCATGCATCACAATGGATAAAACAGAAATTATTGATATTTCAAAACAAATTGATACTCACGATATCTCTATTTTACCTTACGAAGACTGCTGTACGGTTTTCGTTCCAGCTGCTCCAAAAACGAAACCAAAGAAGGAAAAAGTGGAGTTTTACGAGAGCTTTGTTGATTTTGATGAATTAGTAGAAGAAGCCGTTCGAAACACAGAAACGATACAAATACGTCCAGATAAAAAAGAACAAGATGAATTTGCGGATTTGTTTTAGACAAATACCCTATTTAAAATTTGTGAACAATTACCAATAGCAAATCTGAATGAAGGCATGTGATATGACACAATATATACTCACAAGGAGGTGATATCACATGCCAAGCAGCAGAAGCAACAACTCAAACAACCTTTTAGTTCCTGGTGTACAACAAGCTCTTGATCAAATGAAATATGAGATCGCTAGTGAGTTTGGTGTTAACCTTGGTGCTGACACAACTTCTCGTGCAAACGGTTCAGTTGGAGGAGAAATCACTAAGCGTTTAGTTCAGATGGCTGAACAACAATTAGGTGGCGGTTTCTCTCAACAATAACACTTAACAAATAAATAAAATGGCTACAAGGAGCGGGTTTCGTGCCCGCTCCTTTCAATTTACTTAAAACAATAAATACTTGTTTTTGATAAATAGACATGTTGAAAAATTGTAACAATTTCTAAATCATTAAAAAAAGCCCCTAAACATAACTTTTCCTCATATACCAAATGTACTAAATCATATTTTTTAAAAAATAAATAATTTCAAATTTTTAAATAATTTAGTATAATAATCATTGGGGATAATACATAGAATTTTCAAACATCACAATAATGTTTAGGGGGATTATTTAATGAAGCGAGAGGATTTACTGGCACCGGAAAAGTACAACTTAGTTTCTGAGGTAGAACGATTTGCGCAAGACCCTAATCGAATGGCATTGAAGTGGGAGAATGAAGAGGGAGATACCCAAGAGGTAAGTTATCAAGAGTTAATGGCAAATGCCAATAAAATTGGAAACGTTTTCTTAGAAAAGGGATTACAAAAAGGAGATGTTATCCTTATAATAGTTCCTCGTTTAATTGAGGCATACCAGGTCTATCTAGCAGCACTAAAAAGTGGACTTGTAGTTATTCCTAGCTCTGAAATGTTACGTGCAAAAGATCTTCAGTATCGCATTAACCATGGGGATGTGAAAGGGATTGTCAGCTATCACCCTTATGCTCCTCAATTTTCAGAGGTTGAAGAATGTAATGATTTATTGAAATTTGTTATCGGTGGAGAAGCTGAAGGGTGGATTCATCTTGATGAAGTAATGGAAACCGCTTCAGACCAACTAGCTTTAGCAGAGACAAATCAAGATGATATGGCTTTCCTATCTTATACTTCTGGTACAACAGGTAATCCTAAAGGGGTTGTTCATACTCACGGTTGGGCATATGCTCATTTACGTGCAGCGGCTCCAAATTGGCTCTGTATTGAAGAAGGAGACATGGTTTGGGCAACTGCAGGTCCAGGGTGGCAAAAATGGATTTGGAGTCCTTTCTTGTCGGTTTTAGGATCAGGAGCAACAGGTTTTGTCTATCATGGAAAATTTGAGCCGGAAAAATACTTACAACTTCTTCAAGATTATAAAATAAATGTTTTATGTTGTACGCCAACAGAATACCGCTTAATGGCAAAAGTTGATCAAATTGAGCAATACAAGCTACCGGATCTTCATAGTGCGGTATCAGCTGGAGAGCCTTTAAATAGAAATGTAATTGATACATTCAAAAAATACTTTAATGTTGATGTTCGAGACGGATATGGTCAGACAGAAAATACATTATTAGTAGGAATTACAAAGGGAATGGAACTAAAAGCAGGATCAATGGGCAAACCAATTCCCGGTAACAGAGTCGAAATTATTAATGAGGATGGGGTACCTTGTGAAGTTGGGGAAGTAGGAGACATTGCTGTACATGTTGAAACACCAGCCCTATTCAAAAACTATTACAAAGACCCTGAAAGAACAGCGATGCAATTCCGTGGTGATTACTATGTTACTGGGGATAAAGCGAAAAAGGATGAAGAAGGGTATTTTTGGTTTGAAGGTCGCGGTGACGATATTATCATTAGTTCCGGTTATACCATCGGTCCTTTTGAAGTAGAAGACGCGCTTGTCAAACATCCAGCTGTAAAAGAGTGTGCCGTTGTTGGTAGCCCTGATGAAATTCGTGGACATATTGTAAAAGCATTTGTTGTGCTAAAAGAAGATGTTGACCAAAATGACCCGGATTTAATTAAAAACTTACAGGAGCATGTTAAAACGTTAACAGCACCTTATAAATATCCTCGTAAAATCGAATTTATTTCAGAACTACCAAAAACAACTTCTGGAAAAATTCGAAGAGTAGAGCTTCGTAAACAAGAGCAAGAATTGGCTCAAGCATAATAAAAGAAGAAGAGCAAGCTCCTAAGTCGTGAGCTTGCTTTATTGTTGATTTTAAATTGCAACAATAAGTTCCACTGTTTGCTATACTATGGGAAAAGATCGACAAATACAGGAGGAGAAAAGACATGGGGGAAATTTGGTTTAATGGTCACATTTATACCTTACAAGCTGAGGGACATAAAGTTGAAGCTCTTTTTACAAAGGGAGATAAGATAGTTGATTTAGGTTCTAAAGATGAGCTTGAAAGAAAGTATCATCATGAAATAGTAGAACAACATGACTTAGAAGGAGCTACATTACTACCTGGTTTTGTTGATAGCCATATGCATTTGATTGGCCACGGTGAAAAGTTAATGAAATTAGACCTTGCTTCTTACACATCTAAATCTGACCTACTTTTAGCAGTAGGAGAATACGCTAAGAAAATAGCGGAGGGTGAATGGATCATAGGAGAAGGTTGGAACGAAAATTTATGGGATGTGTCAGAGCCAATTACGAGATTCGATATAGATCAAGTCGTACAGAACCGCCCTGTTATTTTAAAAAGAGTATGTAGGCATGTGATTTCAGCTAGTTCAGATGCGATGAGATTAGCTGGGATTACAGAGGACACTGTCTCTCCTTTAGGTGGGGTAATTGACAGAGATAAGAACGGGGCAGTAAATGGCTTATTTAAAGAACAAGCACAAGAATTAATACTAAAAGCCATCCCTCAAGCAACAGAGGAATACTTAAGAAATGCTATGAGTCTAGCTATTAAAGATGCACACAAACTAGGTTTAACAGGTGGACATACAGAAGATTTAAATTACTATGGTGGTTTTGAACGGACATATAACACTTTTAGAAGGGTGATTGAAGAGGATAATATCCCTTTCCGTGCTCATCTATTAGTCCATCATGAGGTTTCAGATGATTTTCAAACAGCAGGGGGTAGCTTTCAAGCTGGGAATGAATTCATCGAATTTGGTGCCATTAAGATTTTTGCAGATGGATCACTTGGTGGAAGAACGGCCTTATTAAGTCACCCATATGCAGATGATCCAACTACTTCCGGTTTAGCTATTTATACACAAGAACAACTAAATGAAATTGTAAAAAAAGCAAGAAGGTTGAACATGCCCATTGCCGTCCATGCAATTGGTGATCTAGCATTTGAGATGGTCTTAAATGCAATTGAAGAATACCCTCTTGTAGGAGAAGGAAGAGACCGTCTTATTCATGCTCAAATTTTAAGAAGAGAATTAATTGAACGGATAAAAGGACTGCCATTGATTCTAGATATCCAGCCAAGATTCCTGGCATCCGATTTTCCATGGGTGGTTGAACGTGTAGGGGAAGATTATATGGGCTATTGCTACGCTTGGAAAACATTATTGAATGAGAATCTACCATGTGCGGGTGGTTCTGATGCACCGATTGAACCATTAAATCCATTATTAGGGATCCATGCAGCAGTTACTCGTACAAACATTGATGACCCAGAGAAAATGGTTTATAACGAAAAAGAAGCACTGACTGTATATGAAGCTGTATGTTTATTTACTAAAGGAAGTGCATATGCTGCTTGTCACGAGCATGATAGAGGGATATTAAAGGAAGGCTATCTGGCGGATTTTACGGTTCTTACTGAGGATATTTTTAAGGTTAACCCACATGATATTGCCAGTATTGGTGTTGAAAGAACGGTGATTGGTGGAAAAATCGTCTTTAGTAAGAATAAAAGTGTAGTATAATTAGTCTAATTTATCTAGAGCTGTTTTAAACAGCTCATTTTTTTAGGCTATTTTCGAAAAAAGATGGTCGAATGTTTCGTTACCCTTTATAATAAAATTATTTCGAAACTAGAAAGAATTGAGGCATGGGATATGAATAATAACGAAACAAGAATGGGAATTATAAATGCGGGATTTTCCTACTTACTGTGGGGACTCTTGCCGATTTATTGGAAACTTCTAGACCATGTTAATGCAGATGAAATATTAGCTAACCGAGTATTTTGGTCGTTCATTTTCATGCTCTTTATTCTGTTGGTAACTAAAAAATTGAATTCATTTGTTGCTACTTTGAAGGCATTTAAAGAAAATAAATCGCAAATCTATGCTTTAGTAATAGCTTCCATTCTCATTAGTATTAATTGGTTTATTTATATTTGGGCAGTGAATAGTAACCAGATGGTAGAGGCTAGTCTGGGCTATTACATCAATCCACTTGTGAGTGTTTTATTGGGAGTTATTTTCTTAAAGGAGAAATTGTCCACAGCACAATATGCTTCCTTTATTCTAGCTTTCATTGGCGTATTGATTATAAGCTTTTCGTATGGCCGTTTTCCTTGGATAGCGATTGTCCTTGCGGTTTCATTTGGTTTATACGGGCTCGCTAAAAAACTAATTAAAGTTGACTCTGCGATTGGATTAACATTAGAAACAATGGTTGTCACACCACTTGCACTCATTTATATCATTTATTTGTTTATCCAAGGTTCACAATCGTTCTTTACAATTTCGATTACAACCGATTTACTGTTACTAGGAGCGGGTGCTGCAACAGCTTTACCTCTTCTGTATTTTGCTAAGGGTGCACAAAAAATTCCTTTATCCATGTTAGGATTTTTACAATACATTGCACCGACCCTTACATTAATGCTAGGTATCTTTTTCTACGGTGAGCACTTTACCAAACTTCACTTACTGTCATTCATGTGTATTTGGACGGCACTAACCATCTACTCTATTTCTAAGACAAAGCTATTTATTAATCTAGAAACAAAGTGGAAAAAAGGAAAAGGACTAGGGGTATAGCTACAGGAAAAAGAGTTCATCAATTCTCTGATGAACTCTTTTTTTCATGATTATAAGAAAGTTCGTTTCACTTTCTCCCAGAAGGAGTTATCTCTTAGTTTTACCGTTTTAATCTGTTTATTACTAAGTTTTACTTCAATTTTCTCAACATGTTGAATACTAAGTGCTTCGTTATCCATTCCCATGGTTGGGTGGTCGTTACCATCTTGTACGACTTTTAAAGTTAGGACACGATTAGCCCCAAGTATAAACGGAGAACCAAGTGTTCTATACTGATTTGTATTTAAGGAAGCCAGTTCACTTACTTGAATAGATGGCAAAGTAGGATCGACCACAGCACCGTTCACGGATTTATTATAAGCCGTACTACCTGTTGGCGTGGAAACAATCATTCCATCACCTCTAAATGTTTCAAAGTGTAATTGATCTATGTACACATCAAGAACAAACGTCTTAATAATAGCTGAACGTATACTAAACTCATTTAAACAATGGAAAGAAATTTCGTCATCGATGGTCACATCAATGGTAGGATAACGTCTTACCTCTATCTCTTCGTTTGTCATTGCAGCTATCATTTTATCCGTGTCATCAATGTGGAAGTCACAATAAACGTTTAATTTTCCTGTTGTTGAGATGCCTGCATAAAGACAATCTTCTCTAAAGCCAGTTTTTCTTACGGCTTGTAAAAACGTTCCATCTCCTCCAACACTCACTATAATGTTTGCTTGTTTAAAATCTTTAACAATGTTAAATCCGTGATTATCTGCTAGCTCATAAAGAGGTTTTATTTTTTCAAGCATGTCTTTATCTTTTTTATGATAAAAATAAAGATTACGACGATTAGGCACAGTTATTTCCTCCAAACTAATTGATTTCTATTATATCTTTACCCAATTTCTCATATTTTTGCTAGGCTCTTTTTAGTGAACTTTTTAAATTACTATTAAAAAGAAAATTTGTAGATGGAAAATTCACCTTTTGTTAAAATGGTTATTGGAAAATAGTGTACATCTTTTTGAAACATTTTAAAAGGAGAGACGTATAACTTAATTGGATATATAGTTCTTTTTCGTACTCCAATTTTATATGTATTAGTGGTATAGTTGAGCCAAATTAGTACGAAGTTGGCTAATAGTTATAAGGAGGATGGCAACATGAATGGGAAACGTTGGGCAGCATTAGGAATTGCTGGTGCGTTATTATTTTTCTCGATTGTGGTAAACATGTTATCTGCATTTGCTTTCACCGACTTTGAAAGTTCATTTAAAGAAATGTTTGAAGTGGCAGATACACCGTTTATTGAAGAGGTAGTAGAAAAGGGAAATTCATCAAAGAAAATTGCGATTTTAGAAGTGAATGGGGTCATTCAGGATACAACTGATGCAGGATCTCTTTTTACAAGCCCAGGGTATAATCATAAATCTTTTATTAAAAGCTTAGAACACGTAAAAGATGATCCAACGGTTAAGGCTGTTGTTTTAAAGGTAAACACTCCTGGTGGGGGTGTAGTAGAAAGTGCAGAAATTCATCGAAAAATTATTGTGATACAAAAAGAAGCTAAGAAGCCAGTTTATGTGTCGATGGGGTCTATGGCCGCTTCGGGAGGATATTACATAGCTGCACCTGCTGATAAAATCTTCGCGAGTCCTGAAACTTTAACTGGTTCACTAGGTGTAATCATGCAAGGTTATAACTATGCTGGCCTCGCTGAAAAATATGGAGTCGAGTTTGTAACCATTAAAAGCGGTCCATACAAAGACATAATGAGCCCAACTAGAGATATGACCAAAGAAGAAAGAGACATTTTACAATCCATGATTGATAATTCTTATGAAGGCTTTGTTAAGGTCATTTCGGAAGGTAGAGGAATGTCTGAAGCTGAGGTTAAGAAAATAGCAGACGGTCGTATTTATGATGGGCGTCAAGCGAAAGACGTTAACCTGATTGATGAGTTCGGATATTTAGAAGATGTTATTGATGTAATGAAAAAAGATAACAATTTAAAAGGTGCTCAAGTAGTAAGTTATACAGAAAACTTTGGATTTGGTTCTTTATTTAGTATGGGAGCACAAAAAATCATGGGAGAAGACTTTGAGATGGCAGGTTTAATGAAATTACTATCTCAGCCGAACTCTCCACGTTTGATGTACTTATATGCTGAATAAGGAGGGGGAAGTTATGGAAGAAAATCAAGTTGAGTACGAAAATGAAATCAATCAAATGGAAAAACAGACTGAACCCTCAAAGAATCTGTCTTCAATTGAACCTCAATTCGCAGGTTTTTGGATGAGATTTTGGGCTTATTTACTTGATTTAGTTGTCATTGGAAGCATTGATAGAATCATCATTAATCCAGCCTTTAGAGCATTGGACATAAACTTATTTGAAGTAAATATATTTTCACCTATTACCATTGCAACTGCGATTACCTTTTATGGATATTTCGTACTGATGACAAAATTCTTCGGTCAGACACTAGGTAAAATGGCTTTTGGATTAAAGGTTGTTAATCTCGATGGTAATTCATTGTCTTGGAGTACGATTTTGTTTAGGGAATGGATTGGAAGGTTCATCTCTACAACCGTTCTAATCAGTTATGTGATCGTTGCATTCTTACCAAAAAAACAAGGGTTGCATGATATTTTCGCAGATACCACTGTTGTTCATGAAAAATAATCATATTAAGCAAAAATAAACCTGTCAACTATTGGTTGGCAGGTTTATTTTTGTCAATTTAGTGGATACTAGTAGGCTGAAGGGTGTGAATGTAATTGAAATGGGTACTTATTGTATTAGCCATTATTTTATTGATCCTTTTAGTTGTTATCATTTCTAAATTGAAAGTTTATATTGATTACTATCATGGACAAGATAATGACCACCTTGAAATAAAGTTTAAGGCTTTATTTGGTCTTGTTCGCTATAAAATGACCATTCCGATGATCAAGGTAGATGAGAATTCACCAACGATTGTAGTAAAGGATAAAATCGAAAAGGGAAAAAAAGAAAAGAATGTAAAACAAGGAAAAAGGCAAGTGGCTGGTGAGGATTTATTAAAGGGCTTTAACGATACGAAGCAATTAGTTAATCATGTATTGGGCTTACATAAAATTGTTAAAAAGTTTTTGAGAAAAGTGCAAGTCAAGGAATTGGAATGGCATTCAGTTGTCGGTGTTGGAGATGCAGCCATTACGGGAGTATTAACAGGCTCAATATGGGCTGTAAAGAGTAGTTTACTTGGAATTGTCAGCCGATATATGGTAATGAAAAAAATGCCTACCGTAACAATCACTCCAAACTTTCAATTTGCTGTATCTCAAACGGCTATAAAATGTATGATTCAATTTCGAATCGGGCATGCTATGTTAGCAGGAATTAAACTACTAAAATTTTGGAAGGGCGGAAAACCCCGTTTCAAAACGAAGCCATTATCAATTTTATCTGATAATAAGTCTAAATCGATATAGAGGAGGAAGTTGTATATGACGGAGCATCCTATTCAAGGGTTAATGACAACTGCAATGGAAAATCTTAAAGAGATGATTGATGTTAACACGATTATAGGTGACCCAGTAGAAACACCTGATGGAAGTGTAATTCTTACAGTCTCTAAAGTAGGATTTGGTTTTGCTGCTGGTGGAAGTGACTTCTCCCTTGATGGCCAAGGTGATAAAAAGCCATTTGGTGGAGGTAGTGGTGGTGGAGTATCCATAACACCTATCGCATTTTTAATCGTTAACTCAAGAGAAGTGAAAATGGTTCACTTAGATGAAAGTACTCATCTATACGAAAAAATTCTTGATTTAGCACCACAAGCGGTGGATAAAATTCAACAAATGTTCTCAAATAAAAACGATCAAGGCCAAGGAAATAGCAATACACAAAGTAAACCAGGTAATCCAGAAGAATATGATGGACCAAAAACCGATTTAGAAATCTAATCAATTGATTTGTTTTATATAAGAAAGTTAACTTCTTAAAAGAAGGAGTTAACTTTTTTCATGTAATTAGGAATTATTAATAGCCACTCTGTCTAAAAATTTGCAAAAATGCCCATTAAACGCTATGATTTACACTGTACATAAGTTGTTAAGGAGGATGAGCCCAATGGCATCAATCACATTTAAAGGTAACCCAGTAACTCTTTTAGGTTCAGAAGTTAAAGTTGGGGACAAAGCACCGAACTTTACAGTTTTAGCTAACGATTTATCACCAGTAACTTTAGATTCTTCTAAAGGTCAAGTACGTCTAATCAGTGTTGTTCCTTCAATTGATACAGGAGTTTGTGACGCACAAACTCGTCGTTTTAATGAAGCAGCATCAAGCCTAGATAACGTACAAATCTTAACAGTAAGTGTTGACTTACCATTTGCTCAAAAACGTTGGTGTGGCGCTGCAGGTATCGATAAAGTTCAAACTTTATCCGATCACCGTGACCTTTCTTTCGGGGAAGCTTATGGAGTAGCAATTCAAGAGTTACGTTTACTTGCTCGTGCAGTATTTGTAATTGATTCTAACGATACAGTTACTTATGTTGAGTATGTAAGTGAAGCAACTGATCATCCTAATTACGAAGCTGCAATTGAAGCAGCTAAAGCAGCTAACTAATAAAAAAGGGGCCTCGATTTAATCGAGGCCTTTTATATATATTCACAAAACTTGAGGACAAGTTCATTCCTCGTTACAATAAAGGATAGAAAAAGAGCAGGAGGAATATAAGTGAATATTAGCACGGTGGAAGACTTATTTACTTTATTTAACGAAACAGCGTTAATTTTACAAGAAGAACTTTCTTGTACCTATTTAGAAGCATTAGCAGAAACCGGTGAAAATATCTTTCATCAGTCTGTTCTACAAGAAGAACTAAGTGAACTAACGATTAAGAGGCTTAAGAAAAGCTATGAGTCCGTAAACTTAAGTAAATATAATGTGGAAGAGATTCGTAGATCCTTTCAATTAGCCATTTTAAAAGGGATGCAGGAAAATATCCAAGCAAATCATCAAATGACTCCTGATACGATTGGGATGCTGGTCGGCTATCTAGTGAATAAATTTGTTAAACAGCCCTCCTTTAGACTATTCGATCCAACAATCGGAACAGGGAATTTGCTGACTACAGTTATAAATCAGCAAAGTGGAAAGAGTATTGATTCAGTTGGTATTGATATAGATGACCTTCTAATTAAACTAGCATATATAAATGCAAACTTACAAAGTCATCCGGTACAACTCTTTAATCAGGACAGCTTAGAGCCACTATTTATTGATTTAGTAGATGTAGTGGTTAGTGATTTACCATACGGCTATTATCCTAATGATGTTAGGTCAGCAGAATACCAGTTAAAGGCTGATTCTGGCCATTCCTATGCTCATCATTTATTGATTGAACAAAGCATCAACTATACAAAAGATGGGGGTTACTTGTTCTTCATTATTCCGAATGGCTTGTTTGAGAGTGAAGAAGCACCAAAACTTCATCAGTACTTAAACGAAAAAGCCTATATTCAAGGAATCCTTCAACTTCCTTTATCTTTATTTAAAAATGAAAAGGCTGCAAAAAGCATTTTAATACTTCAAAAGAAAGGCATAGACGTTAAAAAGCCAAAACAAGTTTTACTGGCAAATTTGCCTAGTCTAACAAAGGCTGCAGAAGTAGAAAAAATGCTTGGAAAAATTGACGTTTGGATTTCGGAGAATAAATAATGGTGAACCGATGTATGTGATGCATCGGTTTTTTTGTCATCAATTTTTATAATAATTTATTTTTCAGAAAGTCAGAAAATATTTTCTTTATGATGTAAACGATAACAAAGAAAGGTATATCTTGAAATGTAAAGTGGACAGTGTTTAAATGAGGAATTGAGAGATAGAATTACATACATTTGTACAAAATATAGAAGTAGCTGAATGATTGTTAATAAGGGATTTATTTTAGACAAATACATAGATCCAGTTCAATTTCGTATTAAAATCACTGTATTTTAACAGATGTTTAAATAAAAGGAGCGGTATATATTATGGCAAAAGTAATTGCAATTAACGCCGGTAGTTCTTCACTGAAATTCCAGTTGTTTGAAATGCCAAGTGAAGAAGTCATCACAAAAGGTTTAATTGAGCGTATTGGATTAAATGACTCCATTTTTACTATCACAGTTAATGGCGAAAAAGTGACAGAAACAACAGATATTCCTGATCACTCCGTTGCGGTAAAAATGCTTCTCGATAAGTTAACTACTTCAGGAATTATTCAGTCATTAAACGAGATTGAAGGAATTGGGCACCGTGTTGTTCACGGAGGAGAAGCTTTCAAAGATTCTGTTTTAATAACTGAAGAAGTATTGAATAAGATTAATGAATTATCAGAGCTTGCTCCCCTTCATAATCCAGCGAATATTACTGGTATTCAAGCTTTCCAAGAGGTGCTTCCTAACGTTCCTGCAGTGGCCGTGTTTGATACTGCATTCCATCAAACGATGCCAGAAAGTTCATTCTTATACAGCTTACCGTACGAGTATTATGAGAAGTTTGGAATTCGAAAATATGGTTTCCATGGTACATCACATAAATATGTTTCTGAGCGTGCAGCAGAGATGCTTGGTAGACCAGTAGAGCAACTCCGTTTAATTTCTTGTCACTTAGGAAATGGTGCTAGTATTGCTGCCATTGAAGGTGGAAAATCAATTGATACTTCGATGGGATTCACGCCACTTGCGGGTGTTACTATGGGAACTCGTTCAGGAAATATTGACCCTGCTCTTATTCCTTTTATTATGGAAAAAACAAATAAAACAGCTGATGAAGTATTAGATGTGTTAAATAAAAAGAGTGGGATGCTTGGTGTATCCGGTTTTTCAAGTGACTTACGTGATATCGAAACACAAGCGGCTGAAGGAAACGATCGTGCTCAGTTAGCTTTAGATGTGTTTGCAAACCGTATTCATAAATATATTGGTTCATATGCATCACGTATGTATGGTGTGGATGCAATCATTTTCACAGCTGGTATTGGTGAAAATAGTGATGTCATTCGTGAGCACGTATTAAGAGGCTTAGAATTCATGGGTGTTTATTGGGATCCTGCTCTTAACAAAACTCGTGGGGAAGAAGCGTTCATCAACTACCCTCACTCTCCTGTAAAAGTAATGGTCATCCCTACAAATGAGGAAGTTATGATTGCACGAGATGTAGTAAGACTTTCTAAATAATTTTTTAAAAGGACAAAGGCTGCTGCTTTTGTTCTTTCTTTTTTTATAGGTGTTATTCTAATGTAGGGAGGGTATATAGGTGTTATCTACTTTATGCACTATGACCCTTACGTTTTGAGTATTGTTAGAATGGATTATGCTATACTATAACCAATATATATAACGGAGTAGGAGGTCATCCCATGTTAACAGAACGGGAGCAAACCGTATTATCTGAGATTAAAGAATGGGAAAGTAAGCTTTATAGCTATCAGCCTAATGATTTTGAACTTACATATGATAAATATTTAGAAAGATCATTCTCACTCCTTCCAGAACAGACACAAAAGCAATTTTTCTCCATGCTTGATAATTGGCTCTTTCATCTACACGCATTAATTCAGGGAAGTCAACTACAGCATGATGCAAAACAACGAATTTTGTCATCAGGCCGTATCTTTAACCCAAACATAGAAAATATAGATGACTTAAAAATGCTAAATATAGACCAATTACGATACATAGCCGAACAACAAATTGCTAGACACCGCTTATATTCATTCGCTCAGGGTGGACTATCAGGAACGGGAGGAACGATTTTCCTAGGTGCTGATATGCCTGCTATGGCTGTTATTAACTTAAGAGTTGTCCAATTAATAGCAATGACTTATGGTTTTGAAGTTAATCGCCCTTTTGAAATGATGACATCTTTAAAAGTATTTCATTCATCCACCTTGCCTCTAAGGATGCAAAATTTTGGTTGGGAAGAACTGATGAATGACCTTAATCAAACGGAAGATTATTATTTTTATGAAGGAAATGAGGAGCTAACGAACATCACTTGGTTTGAACAACCTATAAAACAGATTTTAAAAGGGTTAGCCATTATATTGTTTAAAAATAAATCATTCCAAGGGTTACCACTTGTTAGTATGGCGATAGGTGCTAGCACGAATTATCAATTAACAAGGAAAGTAACAGAGTTTTCCCATAAATATTATCAAATGAGATATTTACTAGAGAAGGAGAACCGTAAAGGATGAGTGTAAGTGAACATAAAATAGAAGCCCCTAAAAACATAAGATGTAAAGTAATCACCATTAGTGATACGAGAACAAAAGAAACAGATAGAAGTGGAAGGGCAATGATCGAGTTTCTAGAAAATGCAGGTCATTCTATTGTGGATTATATCATTGTAAAAGATGATGCATCCTCCATTAAGCAAGAAGTTCTCAAGGGGTGTGAGGATCCTCTTGTAGATGTCATTTTGACAAACGGTGGAACAGGGATTGCAAAAAGGGATGTGACTATCGAAACCGTGCAATCGATATTTGATAAAGAGATTACTGGATTTGGTGAACTTTTTAGGATGCTAAGTTATCAAGAAGATATTGGGTCAGCAGCCATTTTATCTAGAGCCACTGCTGGAGTTGTAAAAAACAAAGCGGTTTTCTCCACTCCTGGCTCAACCGGTGCAGTTAAATTGGCTATGAGTAAGCTAATTATTCCTGAAGTCGGACATATCGTACGAGAAATACAGAAAGATCTATAATGTGATAGAACCGAAACTATTTTAGTTTTGGTTTTTTTTGTTTGGTCATTTTCGTAATCAATTTATGTTTTTATACGTTTAAGACGAAAAAATAATCGGATTAAATTTGTAAACATTAGAGAAAATAAGAAAACGAAGACTTCTAGGGGTGTTCATGATGGGAATGGATAAACGAAAAAGAATAATTTTTTTCACGGTTATAGTTCCTATCATTGCTTTATTTTGTCACTTTCCAGTCGTTAAAGCAGAGGAACTACCGGCTTCTACCGTCCATTTAAGAATCTTAGAAACAACAGACTTACATGGAAACATGCTGGACTATGATTATCGAAAAAAAAGAGAAACCATTGAATTTGGATTAGCTAGGACCGCCACTCTCATTAAAAAGGCTCGTAATGAAGTACAAAATAGCCTATTATTTGACAATGGAGATTTACTAGTAGGAAATGCCCTTGGTGAATATGCAGTCAAAAAGTATAAGGAAAATCCAAAATACTTTTTTCATCCTGTTTATAAGATAATGAACAGCTTACATTATGATGCAGCCACACTAGGAAACCATGAATTTAATTATGGGTTGGATTTTCTTCTCGATAGCATAAAGGGAGCAAAATTTCCTTATGTCAATGCTAATGTCTATGTGGATGACCATAATGATGTCGAAGTGGATGACATCAACTTTTTTAATCCATACGTCATATTAAATAAGCAAGTTGTTGATACAAATGGTCAAACACACAATATTAAAGTGGGTGTGATAGGACTACTCACTCCTATCTTTTATGCGTGGGATATAGAACACGTTCGTGGAATGGCAAAGGTCAAAAGTCTTGTCCAAACTGCAGAACACTTTGTCCCTATTATGAAGCAAAAGGGTGCCGATGTTATTGTTGTTTTAGCACATTCGGGAATTGGAGCCGATAAACGCCTAAAAGATCAAGAAGGAAATAATTTATTTAACCTAAGCAAAGTTAAAGGGATAGATGCTATTCTATTTGGCCATAGCCATTCTGTTTTCCCTGGACGAGATGATTTAAAGAACAGACCAGGAATTAATAATGAAAAGGGAACGATTAATGGAGTAGCTGCTGTACAGGCCGGTTTTTGGGGAAACCATTTAGGAATTATTGATTTAAACCTTCAACATATTAATGGTGAATGGAAAGTCATGGATAGTCAATCAGAGGTCCAGTCCATTTTCAGAATCATCAATGGAAAAAAGAAACCAAATGTTAACCCGGACCCGGAGATACATGCCCTAATGGAAGAAAGTCATTTAAATACGTTAATGTACTTAGAAGAAAGTAATTTGGGCTTTCCATTAAGTCCATAAAATAAAGGAAGTGGAGAGTACCGTTCGTGATTACTCCACTTCCTTTTTTATTTAATATCTTAAAGATGTGCTTTCCCCGAAATATCTTGATTGGTACGATACCATAGCCATAAGTCATTAATAATAGATGCCAATTCAGCAATTTCACTATTTAATTGGCATGATAACTTAAAATCGCTTTCATCAGAAAGTTGGGCTTGTTTTTCATTAATAATATTCTCTAAATCAGCGATGCGGTCTGGTATACTTCCACGTATTCTTTCCCACTTAAACAGTATTTGTTGTTGAGTTGAATCTGTATATTCATCAAAGTCCTTATGGTAGGACGGTACTAGTATACCTAATCTCTCATTAAAAGAAAAAAAATCTTCCATTGATTTTTAGCCCCCAGCATTTTGTTACTCATATTCTACTATACTATTCAAATTTCTACCATGTTCAGATAGGCTAATTCCTATTACTGACTTGAAAAGCTGTTATGAAAAAATAATTTTTATACAAATTAACGAATAAGTATTGAAATATCCTCAAATAATTGTTAAATTGGTAAACAGATAAACAAAGAATAAATATAAACATAAATGAATGTTTATTCGTATATAGGAGGATTTAATAAATGGGGAAAGAAAAAGTAGTTCTTGCGTATTCCGGGGGTTTAGACACTTCTGTTGCAATTAAATGGTTAGAAGATCAAGGTTATTCAGTGGTTGCATGTTGTTTAGATGTAGGTGAAGGAAAGGATTTAAACTTTATTAAAGAAAAAGCTTTAACAGTAGGAGCTGTTTCTTCACACGTAATTGATGCAAAAGAGGAGTTTGCTAATGATTATGCTTTAATAGCATTGCAATCACATGCATTGTATGAAGGGAAATATCCTTTAGTCTCGGCTTTGTCTCGACCACTTATTGCTCAAAAGCTAGTAGAAGTGGCTGAGAAGGAAGGTGCAGTAGCGGTCGCTCATGGCTGTACAGGTAAAGGGAATGACCAAGTACGTTTTGAAGTGTCCATTCAAGCACTTAACCCAAACTTAAAAGTATTAGCACCTGTTCGTGAGTGGGGCTGGTCACGTGAAGAAGAAATTGAATATGCTAAACAGCATGGTGTACCTATCCCGATTAATTTAGATAGTCCTTTTTCTATTGACCAGAATCTATGGGGAAGAAGCTGTGAGTGTGGCGTACTTGAAGATCCATGGGCAGCACCTCCAGAAGAAGCTTATGATTTAACTCAAAGTTTAGAGAATGCACCTGATGTAGCAGATATTGTTGAAATTGAGTTCAAACAAGGAGTTCCTGTAGCACTAAATGGAACGGAGTATTCACTGTCAGATTTAATTTTAAAATTAAATGATCTAGCTGGAAAACATGGAGTTGGGCGTATTGACCATGTAGAAAATCGGTTAGTTGGGATTAAATCTCGTGAAATTTACGAATGTCCTGGTGCTATTACATTACTTAAAGCACATAAGGAACTAGAAGATTTAACACTTGTTAAAGAGGTTGCTCACTTTAAACCTATTATCGGGAAGAAAATGACAGAGGTCATATATGATGGATTGTGGTTTTCACCTCTAACAAAAGCTTTAGTTGCATTCTTAAAAGAAACGCAGAAGCATGTGACAGGTACTGTTCGAGTGAAACTTTTCAAAGGTCATGCCATTGTTGAAGGAAGAAAGTCTCCTTACTCTCTATATGACGAAAAGCTTGCAACCTATACAGCTGAAGATGAATTTGATCATAGTTCTGCGGTTGGCTTTATTAATCTGTGGGGTCTTCCTACAAAAGTGCAAAGTATGGTCCAATCTAAGAAGGTGACAGTGTGAATAAAAAACTTTGGGGTGGTAGGTTTACTAAAACAGCAGAAGAATGGGTAGATGAATTTGGTGCCTCCATTTCTTTTGATCAAGAATTGGTTTTAGAAGATATTGAGGGAAGTTTGGCTCACGTAAGCATGCTTTCCCAATGTGGGATTATTACTGCCCTTGAAGGAGAAAAAATTAAATCTGGGCTCCTTCAGTTAAAGGAAAAAGCATTAAATGATGAAATAGATTATTCTGTTGAACTAGAGGATATTCATTTAAATTTAGAAAGCCAATTGACTGATATGATTGGCCCTGTTGGAGGGAAACTCCATACAGCTAGAAGTCGTAATGATCAAGTTGCTACAGATATGCATTTATATTTACGTAACAAAACAGAAGAAACCGTCAGTTTAGTAAATGATATGCAGCTTGCATTATTAGAACAAGCAGAGAAAAACGTTGAAACCGTTATGCCAGGCTACACTCACCTACAAAGAGCACAACCAATCTCTTTTGCTCATCACTTAATGGCTTACTTTTGGATGCTACAGCGAGATAAAGAAAGATATGTAGAAAGTTTAAAGAGAATTAATATCTCTCCATTAGGTGCTGGGGCTTTAGCGGGGACAACTTTTCCAATAAATCGGGAGCTTACCTCGGAACTACTTGGATTTGAAGGCATATATGAAAATAGTTTAGATGCTGTTAGTGATCGAGATTTTATTTTAGAGTTCATGTCAGCTAGTTCTATTCTAATGATGCATTTATCTCGTTTGAGTGAAGAGTTTATCTTGTGGTCTAGTCAAGAGTTTAACTTTATCGAATTAGATGATAGCTACACAACTGGTAGCAGCATTATGCCACAAAAGAAAAATCCTGATATGGCAGAACTGATTCGTGGGAAAACGGGTCGTGTTTATGGAAATTTAATAGGATTGCTGACTGTATTAAAAGGTCTTCCCCTTGCTTATAACAAAGATATGCAAGAAGACAAAGAAGGAATGTTTGATACGGTAAAAACCATTACCGGTTCTCTTAAAATTTTTACAGGTATGATTAAAACGATAAAGGTAAACAAAACTAAAATGGAGCAGTCAACCATGCAAGATTTTTCAAACGCAACGGAACTTGCTGATTACTTATCGGCAAAAGGAGTTCCTTTCCGCGAAGCCCATGAAATTGTAGGTCAATTAGTATTAACCTGTGTAAACAAAGGCTGCTATTTAGCTGATTTACCTTTAGGACATTATCAAAATATCAATCCACTATTTGAAGAGGATATTTATGAAGTGTTAAATCCAGTTACAGCTGTTGCTCGAAGAAACAGTGCAGGCGGTACGGGGTTCGACCAAGTAAGAAGCGCAATATCAAAAGCGAAGAAACTTGTTGAACATGAGAAATTTACGGGGGTTATTTAATAAAGGCCCTATTCTAAACAATGCTTCTCACACATATTAAAATCTTCTGTGTAACTAAAAAAAGACAGGATGTAATTCCTGTCTTTTTTACATATATGATTATTCATCCTTCTCCGTACGAACCACTAGTACATCACAAGGAGCATAACGTGTGATATGTTCTGAAACACTACCGATTAGGAAGCGCTCTACAGCGTTTAAGCCAGTAGCTCCGCAAATGATTAGGTCAACTTCATGTTTTTGTGCGATATCTTTAGGGATTCTAACTTTAGGTGAACCGTAATCTACAACATAATTTACTTCTGAAACCCCAGCCACTAGAGCTTTTTGTTTATAATTTTCCATTAGTTCAGTAGCAAAACGGTCGGCTCTTTCAGCAATAGTACGATCGTATGCTTCAACTGTAGCAAAAGTACGAGTATCAATAATATGTGCCAAAACTAGCTTAGCATCATTTCTTTTAGCAATTTCAATTGCTTTTTTAAAAGCCCATTCAGCTTCCTTCGATCCATCAACAGCAACTAAAATATTCTTATAAGTGAGACTCATTTAAATCTCCTCCTTTACCTTAATTATACAGTTTAGAAAAGTGAATATCTGTGGCTAAATTTCGAAAAATATAGAAGAAATTAAATTTATTTTGAAGAGGAGAGATATTGTGGAAAAGAAGCAACCGAAAGGTCAATCTCACTATATTTATGACCACCAAGGTGAAGGGGAAGTTAGTCAGCAGATTATGGATTCGTACAACAGTGGAGTCATTGACCAGGAACATGGTCAGTTAGACAAAAGTGAAACTGTTTATGATGAATCTGAATGATAAAAAAATGATAAGTTAAAGAACAAGACCGACGAGCAATCGAACGGTCTTGTTTTACTACTCTTTAAGTTCTCTTAATTTCTTAATGACTTTATCATTGAGAGCATCGAAGTCCTTCTTAGCTTGTTCAAGAACCTTTTTCCACTTAGAACCCTCAGTTTTTAATACTTCTTCCACTTGTTCGGCTTTTTCTTTTAGTTTCTTTTCTATTTCTTTCTTGTCATTTCCAGCAAGTCTATCGTTAACAGAATGTACTTCAAATTCAGCTGGTTCCAAATGAGGAAGGGATTTTTCCATAATGCTTCTAAAAATCGGAACAACATTTTCTGAACTACTACTGGATAGATAATGATTTTTGTCTGTTTTATCATAGCCAACCCAAACAGCACCAACGATATTGGGAGTAAACCCGACGAACCATTGATCTTTTGAACCGTTAATATTGTTGTAGGGAAGTTGGGTAGAACCTGTTTTACCAGCAATATCTACGCCAGCTAACTTTGTTCCTTTACCTGTCCCAGACTCCACGACATTTAACAGCAGGGAAGTTATTTCGCGGGCCACCTTTTTAGAGGTAACCTTAGTTGTAACCGGTTTTCTTTCTGCAATAATATTTCCTGTTGGTCCTACAATCTTCGTAATAAGATGACTATCATTTCTCTTTCCATCGTTTGGAAAAGTGGAGTAAGCTTCAGCTAATTGTAAAGGAGAGATTCCTTTATGCATTCCACCTAAAGCAATACCTAAATACTCATCTTCTTTTTGAAGAGGAATACCAAATTTCTTTAATGATGATAGACCTTTTTCTAACCCAATTTGATCTAGTAACCAAACAGCCGGTACGTTAAGAGAATCTTGTACAGCTTCATACATGGCGACTTCTCCTTTATACGTTTTGGAGGAATTAGTCGGTTTGTATTTTCCGAACGTTAGCTGCTCGTCTTTCAGTTTAGAGGTGATGTGATATCCTTCCTCTAGAGCTGGTGTGTACACGGCTAATGGTTTAAAAGTGGACCCGGGCTGAGTTCTCAGGTGAGTTGCTCGGTTAAAGCCTCGGAAGACATGTTCTCCTCGACCACCAATAAGTCCTCTTACTCCACCTGTATTTGGATCTAATAATACTGCGCCACTTTGTACTAGAACTCCATTATTACCTCGCGGGAAAAGAGAATCATTATTATAGACATTTTCTAGTACAGCTTGAAGGTTTTGATCCATTTCTGTGTAAATACGATAACCTCTTGTTAAGATTTCTTCTTGTGTTAGTCCATATTTAGTTGTTGCTTCGTCAAGGACAGCATCAATATAATATGGATATTTTCTTTCAATAAAGCTTCCGCCACCATCTTCTAATTTTATTTCTTCTGCTTGGGCTAATTTCAACTCTTTTTTAGAAATCATCCCATTTTCATGCATTTTTGTTAATACGATGTTTCGGCGATTGATAGCTCTATCATAATAATGATAAGGGTCGAGTGCGCTTGGTGCTTGAAGAAGCCCCGCCAGAAGAGCAGCCTCACTAGTTGTCACGTTTTTAATATCTTTGTTAAAGTATTTTTTTGACGCTTGATCAATTCCCCACGCACCACTACCGAAATAGACTTGATTTAAATACATTTTTAGAATCTCATCTTTGGAGTAATTCTTTTCTATTTCAACAGCTAAAAATAATTCTTCAATCTTTCTTTTATACGTTCTTTCTGGTGACAACAGGGCGTTCTTCGTTAATTGTTGTGTAAGTGTACTTCCACCACCGGTTATTCGACCAGAAAGTAAGTTTGTGAAAAAGGCACGTGTAATTCCTTTTAAATCAAAACCATTATGTTCATAAAATCGATGGTCCTCGATAGCAACGACAGCATTTTTTACATGTTCAGGAATGTCGTTTACGCTTACTCCTGAAGTTCGGTTAGTTGCTACGTTGGTTGCCATATCACCATCTTTATCGTAAATGACGGTTGATTGTCTTAAACCCTCTTTAAGAGATTGAACATTTGCTTGGTTCGCTAGGAATGCAAAAAACAAAATGGTTAGTAAAATAAAAACTAATAGTGTTAACAATAATATTTGAGTTATATGTTTCTTTCTCCAGAAACGAACAACCCATTCCCAATAAGGTTTGAATCTTTCCATTATGTCTCCTTCTTGCATTAGCTAATTAAAAAAAGTAACCTCTATTAAAGACGTATTTAAAGAGTAAAAGTTTCGCAGTATATTATTTAAAAAAATTAGACCATTAAAAACTAGTTAGGAGTCGGCGCCCTCCGCTCCAATCAACTAGTGACCGTATAGTGTTAATGTTTATTTATTTTCTTAATAATAGAAGCAACAACATAAAATATGGATGTTGCAACGAAGGAAATAAAACCAGGTGACAGACTCTTTGGAAGTAGGCCGTACAATAGTGCACCAAATACAATAGCTAAAATAGCTAGTTTATTAATAGATAACCTGTTACTTCTAATTAATCCCTCAATGTCTTCTTCTGTTAATTGACATTTTTTCACGATAATAAAATCAGAGACAATGACGGCTGAAATAGGAATCACAAGCGTACCTAATAAAGAGATATAATTTTGTGCTTCATTTACCAAAGTAGGGAAGCAACTAAGGACAACAGCAAATACTCCAAACACAAGGGCACTTTTCACTCTTCCTAGTCCTTGAAAGGTGTTCAGGAGGCTGAATCCGCCGGTATAGGCGTTGTTTAAGTTAATAGATATCATCGATACAAACACACATATAAAAATTAAAAATAGGACAACATACGATGAGGTTAACGTACTAGCTGATACAAATGGATTCCATTCTCCTAATAGAGAAGCGGAAAGTGCACCTAATAAAGCGGTTAAAAGGAATCCGAACGTATTTCCACTGAATAATCCCCAGAAAGCCCCCTTAGAGGACCTTGCATAACGTGCCATGTCAGAAGAGGCACTCACACCTGAAACATATTGAACAAAGGCTAAACTTGAATAAAAGAAAAAGGTTTTTACACTGCCTTGTAACTCCAATATAGGTTGACTAGAGGCTATATTGTTTGCTTCTTGGATGAACAGAACAAACAATACTATCTGACCGATTATTAAAAATGGCATAAAATATTTAGTTGCTTTTTTAACTGCCTCAAATCCAACTAGAGCTAATACACTCATGAGAATTGCTAGAGTAATAGCTACAGGAAGAAAGGATAGCTCAAAATTGAACACTCTTTTTCCTAATTCTATTAAAACGATCGTTCCTCCGATGGTCTGAACAGAAAACCAATAAAGTGATGTTAATGACCGAATAGGAGAGGCGATATATCTTGCTGTAAAGGTTCCTAACATACTTCGAATCGCATACTGAGCAGGAATTCCGTTTTTAGATCCAGGAAAAGTGAGTAATGAAACAAAAAAGAAAGCTGCCGCCGCGCCAATTACAGTTGCTAAAACGGCTGATAAAAAGGATAACCCTCCGTTAAGAACAGCAAGTGCAGGCACAAGAAAATTACCTGAGTTAACGGAAAATGATACTTGTAAAATAAAATAATCATACCAACTTGTTTTTCTAAGCTCTTTTGGGACAGCTTCTAAACCAAACTTTTCAATAGTAGAATGGCGAACAGGCTGTTGAACTTTAGCTGCTGATTCCATAGACTTTGTCCTTTCTATAAGTCTTAATTAAATATTTTCTACTCATTATTCTATACTAGGACTAGCTCTAAAAGGGACTTTTTTTACTCTCCACACTGGTAACAACTGTATAGAAGTAAAATACAGAATAGTTAGAAAACAATACAGGAACACTGGTGTGTAAGGGTTTTCATTGGAGTTTTTTTCGGTTTTCAAAATTTCTCTTTATTCTTGTATTATAAAGGTGGTATATTAGTATCGGATTTAGCATAAATAAAGGATTTTTCTAATAGGAGGCAAGTAAATGCGTATCGGAGTAGCAAAGGAAATTAAAAACAACGAAAACCGTGTTGCGATGACGCCGGCTGGTGTTGTGAACTTACTTAATTTTGGACATGAAGTATTCATTGAGACTGGTGCTGGATTAGGATCAGGTTTCTCAGACGAGGACTATGTAAACGCTGGTGCAAAAATTGTTAACACAGCTGAAGAAGCATGGTCAATGGATATGGTAATGAAAGTTAAAGAACCATTAGAATCAGAATACAAATACTTCCGTGAAGGTTTAATCCTATTTACATACTTACACTTAGCTCCTGAGCCAGAATTAACAAAAGCTTTAATTGATAATAAAGTAATTGGTATCGCGTATGAAACGGTTCAATTACCAAACAATACATTACCTCTATTAACTCCAATGAGTGAAGTGGCTGGAAGAATGGCTACACAAATTGGTGCACAATTCTTAGAAAAAGTGCACGGTGGTAAGGGAATTCTTTTAGCAGGCGTTCCTGGCGTAAAAAGAGGAAAAGTTACAATCATCGGTGGTGGAGTGGCTGGTACAAATGCAGCTAAGATGGCTATCGGTCTTGGTGCACACGTAACAATCATCGACTTAAACCCAGATCGTCTTCGCCAATTAGATGACATCTTCGGTAGTGATGTAACGACATTAATGTCAAATCCATATAACATTGCTGAGGCAGTTAAAGAATCTGACTTAGTTATTGGTGCTGTATTAATTCCAGGTGCAAAAGCTCCTAAACTTGTATCTGAAGAAATGATTCAATCTATGTCTGCTGGTTCAGTAGTTGTAGATATCGCTATTGACCAAGGTGGAATTTTTGAAACAACGGATCGTATTACAACACATGACAACCCTACTTATGAAAAGCATGGAGTTGTTCACTATGCAGTTGCTAATATGCCTGGTGCCGTTCCACGTACGTCTACTATTGCATTAACAAACGTAACGGTTCCTTATGCTGTACAAATTGCTAACAAAGGCTATAAGCAAGCATGTTTAGATAATGAAGCTCTATTAAAAGGAATTAACACATTAGATGGTTTTGTAACTTATGAAGCAGTTGCAGAAGCACATGGTTTAGAATATTCATCTGCTAGAACACTTCTAGAGCGCGCGTAATAAGAAAAGCGCAAGCGCCCCGTTTAGCGAAGTACACTAGTCGCTGGAGCTAGACAGTAGTCTAACTTCAGAAAACATATACTTTCTTACCTATTAAAAAAAGCTCCATGGACATCCATGGAGCTTTTGATATTTATCTAATAACTTGTAATTCCTTAGGAAATTTAGTTAGAATTTCAATTCCGTTGTCTGTAACAACTACATCATCTTCAATTCTTACTCCTGCAACTCCAGGGACGTAAATTCCTGGCTCAATAGTAAAAACCATTCCCTTTTCTAGAAGTAAAGAATTTGTTTCTGTTAATGAAGGGTACTCGTGTACGCTTATTCCTAATCCATGGCCAAGACGATGTGGGAAAAACTCACCATAGCCAGCATCAGCAATAATGTTACGTGCCGTTAAATCTACTTCTGCACAAGTTACTCCCGGTTTACTTACTTCTAGTGCAGCAAGTTGAGCTTTAAGAACTGTATCGTAAATTTCCTTTTGTTTATCGTCTATATCTCCAAATGCAACCGTTCTAGTAATATCAGAACAATATCCATCAACTACTACACCTAAATCAAACAGGACTAGGTCACCTTTTTTAATTTTAGTTAACCCAGGAGTACCGTGTGGAGAAGCTCCATTCGCTCCTGTTAATACCATGGTTGAGAAAGACATTTCCGTTACGCCTTTTTTCTTTAAGGCATATTCTACAGCTGCTAGTACATCCAGTTCTGTTTTTCCTTCTTGAATTTCGGAACAACCAACTTCAATGGCGTAATCTGCTAAAGCACATGCCTCACGAATAATGGATAATTCTTTTTCGTCTTTTACTAGTCTTAATTTACGCATTTTTTCTTCTGCAGAAACAAATGATACACCAGGGAAAAGATTTAGTAATGCTTCATAACGCTCCACATTCATGTGCTCTTTTTCAATCGCCATTTTCTCAACACGAATTCCACGTTTATCGATGGCGTTCTTCACTAGTGCCCAAGGATTGTCAATATCACTATGACCAACGATCTCATTTGCCCAGCCAGCGTTTTTGGCATCTTCCTTTTCCATTGCTGGACAGACTAGGAACGGTTCCTCATTTTGAAATACGGCCAAGCCTAGTAAGCGCTCATGAGGGTCACTTAAAAAACCACTTAAATAAAACACACTATCAGGAGACGTTAGGAAACAAAATTCTACCCCTTCATTTTTCATCCAAGAGGAAAGTTTATTTAATCTTTCAGTTGTCATGTAAATTCGCTCCTATTATTTTTTTGATATTTATTGAACTTCAGAAGATGAGAGTATGTAAATATAATAATTTTTCTGAAGTTTGCAACAAAATGAAACTGTACTTTAAAAGTAGCAACTATTAGATGAAATGTAAACTTAAAACTTTGATATTTCATAGGAGAGATGAATGAAACAGCTTGTAAAATGGGTATAAGGTAAAAGGATAAGAAGGACATTTTAATCTTTTGTTGAAGTTTAAAAATGTCTACTCTGTATTATTGAAAGGGGAACCGCGTGATGAAAGTCTCTTATCATGGACATTCTGTTGTAAAAATTGAAGCAAATGGAAAAACGATTTTAATTGATCCTTTTATTTCGGGGAATGGTTTAACAGATTTAAAAGTAAACGACATTAAGCCTGATGTCATTATTTTAACTCATGGGCATGGAGATCATGTGGGAGATACGGTAGAGCTTGCTAAAAATAATGATTCTCTAGTTATAGCGAACTTTGAACTTTCTACATATTTAAGCTGGCAAGGGGTAAAGACCCACGGGATGCATATAGGAGGAGCTTACGAATTTGATTTTGGAAAAGTAAAGCTTACCCCTGCTTTCCACGGTTCAGGTTACGTGACAGAAGATAAGCAAATCATTTATCTTGGAATGCCTGCGGGAGTGCTAGTAACAATTGATGGAAAAACCATTTACCATGCTGGTGACACTGGATTATTTTCAGATATGAAATTAATTGGTGACCGTCATCCAATCGATTTAGCTTTCCTGCCAATTGGAGATAATTTTACAATGGGTCCAGAGGATGCGGCTTATGCGGCTGGGCTATTAGGAGCAAAACAAGTAGTTCCTATTCATTTCAATACTTTCCCACCAATTAAGCAAGACCCTAATAGGTTTGTAGAAATGCTGCCGGCAGGGGTTGGGAAAGTGCTACAGTCTGGGGAATCTATTGAACTCTAATCAAAGTGTAGAGCAGTCCTATTTAAGGGCTGCTTTTTGTTAACCCTCCTTTTAATTTAATTCGACTTTTTTACGACTTGTCCGCATATGTTGGATATAAAGTAATTAATTTAAAGGAGGATATTATGAATAAAAATCGATACTTACTTTGTCTGTTAGTATGCGGTATGATGCTCTATTACGCCGTACCTAATCTATCTGTTTTTAGTGAGGGTCCTTCTGGGATATTCGCAATTTCCTGGCTTGTGCTTGCTCTATTTGTCATCGCTGGAAATCTATCCGCATTGTTATACGCTCCTAAGAAGTCTAACGTTCGAGCAGAGCGAACTTTAAAACAAGTTAGAAAAAGACTTCGCTCTAATTAATAAGTAACTTATATAGAAACTTCATCCTCTAACAATAAATTGAATACAAATACTATTCACTTTATAATAAGACTTAGTATCTATGGTCAATTAAGGAAATTCAAATAGAGGGTGAAGGTCTTGGCAACAAAGCACGAACAAATTTTACAATATATAGATGATTTACCGATTGGAGAAAAAATCTCAGTTAGACAAATCGCCAAGGCACTGAATGTTAGTGAAGGAACGGCATACAGAGCCATTAAGGATGCAGAAAATAAAGGGTATGTAAGTACTATTGAACGTGTTGGAACAATTAGAATTGAACGGAAAAAGAAAGAAAATATTGAAAAGCTTACTTATGCAGAAGTCGTAAACATCGTGGATGGTCAAGTATTAGGTGGCCGAGCAGGTCTTCACAAAACGTTGAACAAGTTCGTTATTGGTGCGATGAAGCTTGAAGCGATGATGCGCTACACAGGTGCGGATAACCTACTCATTGTCGGGAACCGTACGAAGGCACATGAATATGCTTTGAATGCTGGTGCAGCAGTTTTAGTAACAGGTGGATTTGATACGGAAGAGCATGTAAAGAAATTAGCTGACGAGCTTGAACTACCGATTATTTCTAGTAGCTACGACACGTTCACTGTTGCCACCATGATTAACAGAGCCATTTATGACCAATTAATTAAAAAAGAAATTGTGCTAGTAGAGGATATATTAACTCCTATTGAAGACACGGCTTTCTTAAAGACAACAGACACACTAGACAAATGGTACGAGTTAAACGGTGAAACTCTTCATAGCCGCTTTCCTGTTGTGGACCAGAATATGAAAGTACAAGGGATGCTCACCTCAAAGGACGTAATGGGAATCAGTAGAGAAACTCCTATCGAAAAAATTATGACTAAGAACCCAATGACCGTTGGGGGAAAAACGAGTGTAGCTTCCTCTGCTCATATGATGGTCTGGGAAGGAATTGAAGTACTTCCTGTTGTGAATGATAGTAACAAATTAGAAGGAATTATTAGCAGACAAGATGTACTGAAAGCCCTTCAAATGATTCAGCGTCAACCACAGGTAGGTGAAACAATTGATGATATAGTTACAAACCAGTTGGTATTAACAAGAGGGAAGACTAAGAATGATGATGTTTTCCGTTGTGAGGTTACTCCTCAAATGACCAATCATCTGGGGACCATCTCCTATGGAGTCTTCACAACCATTGTTACGGAAGCTGCCAATGGTATCTTAAGAGGATACAAAAAAGGCGATCTCGTTGTTGAAAACATGACCATTTATTTTATTAAACCAGTCCAAATCGACAGTTTATTAGAAATTTACCCGAAAGTATTAGAGGTTGGGCGTAAGTTTGGTAAGGTAGATGTTGAAGTGTTCAACGAGGGAGTATTGGTTGGTAAAGCCATGATGATGTGCCAGCTTATAGATCGGCATTAATTAACGAACGAAAGCCTCTCCACAGGGAGAGGCTTTTAAAATTCATTACTTTTTGTTTAACGATTCAGCTTCCTGTATGGCAATCGGTAGATAGTGTTTGTAGGCTTTCCTTCCACCTAATATATTTATTGCCCCTAAAATAATAAAAATAGCGGAAACTATATAAGTTGTAGTGGACTGATTAATAAATAATTGGTTAACACCAAAAAGAAAAACGAAGACTCCTAGTGCTATACTAGATTTAGATGCTAGCCATTTCTTTTCTGCTGGGCGTTTTGTGCGAAAGTATTTAATTTTATAAAAAACGTAAAAGGCTAAAGCAAAGATAATTAAGATGGCAAATATAGGCATAGTTTTAATCCTCCAAGTTTCGACAATCTCATTTCATTTTACCGACTTTCTAAGAAAAATTCCACTAACCTTGCTTTTTCTTTTTTGACTTTTATGTTAAAAAGAAAATATGTTAGTTGTTTTTCTTAAATTTTGGTAGGAAGGGAAAAATAACTTAAAATAGTTAGTATGTTGATCTTATCTTACTTAAAGTTTTTTACATAAAGATAATGACGCTTTTTAAACAATAACGGTTCTAAGGAGTAGTGTATGAAAAGAGAAATATTAGATATGATCAAAGAGTATGAGACCATTATCATCCATCGTCATGTTCGTCCCGATCCAGATGCTTATGGATCGCAAGGTGGACTTGCGGAAGTATTGAAAGCTTCATTTCCTGATAAGAACATTTATACAGTAGGAAGGGAAGAGGAAACCTTAAATTTTATGCGCCGTCTCGATGTCATTCCTGATGAAACATACAATGGAGCTCTTGTAATCATAACAGATACAGCCAATCAGGAAAGAATTTGTGATGAACGTTACCGCCTTGGCGACAAAGTTATCAAAATTGATCATCATCCAAATGAGGACCCATATGGAGATTTATTATGGGTTGATACGGATGCTAGCTCAGTTAGTGAGATGATTTATGAATTTTATCTTTTTGGGAAAGATCTTGGTTTGAAAATGTCAGATGAGGCAGCAAGATTACTTTATGCTGGCATTGTTGGCGATACTGGACGTTTTCTCTATCCAAGTACAACGGAAAAAACTTTCTCATATGCAGGAGAGTTAATTCACTATAACTTCTCTCGTAACGACCTATACGATAAAATGTATGAACTTTCACCAAATGTAGTAAAGCTAAACGGTTATGTTCTCCTAAACTTTGAAATGAGCAACGATGGAGTTGCTTCCATGATTTTACGGAAAGAATTACTTCAAGAATACGGAATTAGAGCTTCAGAAGCTTCTTTACTTGTAAGTACCCTTGGCAATGTGGCTGGAATTAAAGCCTGGGTATTCTTTATTGAAGAGGAAGACCAAATTCGAGTACGTTTACGCTCAAAAGGGCCAGTTATTAATGGAGTGGCTAAAAAGTACAAAGGCGGAGGTCATCCTCTTGCAGCAGGTGCATCTATCTTTTCGTGGGATGAAATGGATGATGTCATTAGGGATTTAAAAGAAGTGTGTGCCAAGCAATAGTAAGAAACGCTCGACTGGTCATTACTAGTCGAGCGTTTTAATCTGCTAATTTGATATGCAATTGAATAGACACCTTAGTATAAAATACGATCTCTCTGACCTCTAATTCGTAACGCTTCTCATGAGCTTTAACTGTTTTATTTTCAATTGCCTTACGAATGAGTTCTCTACTTTTGTAGGCTGTATCAATGTCTTTAGCTAATAACACACTAATATCCTCTTTAATAGACTCTTCAATTTCAAAAACCGTATAGGAATCCAGCTTATATTTCTCGCTATTTGTAATTTTTACGTTAATTTCTTGAACCATTAACAATTCTTTATTCTTTTTATTAATTTCATTGTAATCCTCTTGCCAAATTTTTTTTTCATTCTTTAAATCTCTAATATCCTCTTCCTGTTTTTCTATTTTCATGCTGTATTCTTCCTGCCACTCACCAAAGATATACAAAAAAATACACCAGCTAATAACACCACCAATAGCCATCCCGGCAAAAAATCTTTGCCAAGAGGCTTGACGATAATAGGGAGGAATTCTCATGATGAAATATGCTCCCCTGTTAACCAGGTGATAAGGAGTGCCCCTGTTTGTGCACCGCCTAAAGCCGATAGAATCAGTAAAAATTGCTTAAAAATATCCTTTGTTTCCCCATCGAATAAGCCTCTTTCAAAGCTATATACAGCATCAAAAGTTCCCCCAATTGCAGCAACAATAGCCCAAATTCGAATAGAGGATGAAATACGATAAATTTCGGTTAAAGGAGGCCGTCCTGTTAGAAAGGCAGCAAGCCCTCCGATTAAGGCACCACCAAGTAAAACTCCTAGAGCAATAAAATAGCTATCAATAAATACTTGAAAAAAGCGTTGTTCGTTCATGTAAATCATCCTCAATGTGAGATTAGAAACTCGTAATAGTACATCATATGGACAAACTCAACTAAATATGTTTTACAGTTAGCCAATAGATAGTAGATAATAGATAAATTTAGGATGGACGATGAATAATTCTAGTTTGAAAAGGAGAACATATTTTCTTTTTTTTACATGAAGTCCTATAATAAAAGTAAGAGAAAAACGTTCTTAAGAAGTAAGTAAGGGGTGTAAAAAATGTCTTTTGTTCACCTTCATGTATATAGTGCATTTAGCTTGTTAACGAGTTCGGCAACAATAGAGAGTTTAGTAAAAGAAGCAAAAAACAGAGGATACTCCTCAATTGCTCTTACCGATCGGAATGTGATGTACGGAACGATTGCTTTTTATAAAGAGTGTATAAAGCAATCAATTAAACCCATTATCGGATTAACAGTGGATGTTTTAAGTGAGAAGGGGGAAGGGGAAGCCTATCCACTAGTTTTACTTGCACGAAACCAAATGGGACTTCAAAATCTCTTGAAAATAACGAGTGTAGTTCAAACGAAGTCACAAGAAGGAATACCTGTAAAATGGCTAAAGCATTATACAGCTGGCTTGATTGCCATCACTCCCGGTATGTCTGGAGAGATTGAGCAGAATCTTTTAAATAATAATGAGGACGGAGCTAAAAATAGTCTCGAATTATATCTCCATTTATTTGGGAAGGACGGTTTTTATTTAGCGATTCAAGATCATAAAACGAATGCAGAAAATGAAATTAAAGCAAAAATGCTTCAACTAGCTAATGAGTACAATCTAAAAATCGTGGCTTCAAATGAGGTTTCTTACATAGATAAAGAGGATGCATTTGCACAAGAGTGTCTTTTAGCGATAAAAAACGGACATAAAATGCAAGATGAGGACAGGGAGCGTCTTCAGACGGAAGAGTATTATTTGAAATCACCACAAGAAATGGTTGAGATTTTTTCCGATATTCCTGAAGCTTTAGAAAACAGTTTATATATAGCAGAACAATGTAATGTAATGGTTGAGTTAAATACGCAAAAACTTCCCAAATACCCAACTGAAAGAGGGATAACCGCAGATGAACTTCTTGAGTCCATCTGTTTAGATGGTTATAGAGAGCGCTACCCTGTCCAAACAGAGGAACAAAAGGAACGGTTAAAATACGAGCTGAAAATTATTAAAGAAATGAAATTCTCCGATTACTTTTTAATTGTGTGGGACTTCATGAAGTTTTCTCGGGAAAACGGAATACTAACAGGTCCTGGAAGGGGATCTGCAGCCGGGTCTATGGTGGCATACGTTCTATATATTACAGACGTTGACCCTATTGAACATGATTTATTATTTGAGCGATTCTTAAACCCAGAAAGAATATCAATGCCCGATATAGATATTGATTTCCCAGATCACCGAAGAGACGAAGTAATCGAATATGTTTCAAAAAAATATGGAGAACTACACGTAGCTCAAATTATTACGTTTGGTACATTAGCTGCCAAAGCTGTCGTAAGAGATGTAGGAAGGGCGTTCGGATTAAACAGTAAGGAGCTTGATACACTTTCCAGACATATTCCTTCGAGACTTGGCATAACGTTGAAAAATGCTTATCAAGAATCTGAAGGGTTAAGAAGATTTGTGAATGAATCACCGCTAAATCAAAAGCTATTTGACACAGCGCTTAAATTAGAGGGTTTGCCAAGACATACATCGACACATGCAGCGGGAGTTGTGATCTCAGAAGAGCCACTAGTGAATACAATCCCTATTCAGAGTGGACATGAAAATGTTTATCTTACTCAATATGCGATGGAGCATTTGGAGGACGTTGGGCTATTAAAAATGGACTTCTTAGGTCTCAGAAATCTAACATTAATTGAAACTATATTAGACTCCATTCAAAGAAAAACAGGGAGAAGATTGGATATAAAAGCTATTCCGTTAGAGGATGAAGCCACTTTTCGTTTATTGAGTAAGGGTGAAACAACAGGAATCTTTCAATTAGAGTCTGATGGAATGAGAAATGTATTGAAAAGACTAATGCCATCACGTTTTGAAGACATTGTTGCTGTTAATGCTCTGTATAGACCTGGACCAATGGAGAATATACCCGTTTATATTGACCGAAAACATGGAAGGGAAACGGTAACCTATCCACATCCTGATTTGGAACCTCTTTTAGAAAATACGTATGGGGTTATTGTTTATCAGGAGCAAATTATGCAAATTGCTTCAAAGCTAGCTGGTTTTTCTCTAGGAGAAGCAGACTTATTAAGGCGTGCGGTAGGTAAAAAGCAAAAAGAAGTCCTAGATAAGGAAAGAAATCATTTTCTAAATGGTGCGATAACAAACGGCTATACAGAAGATGTGGCAAACGTAATTTATGACTTAATTGTTAAGTTTGCAAATTATGGCTTTAATAGAAGTCATGCAGTGGCTTACAGCTTCATAGCTTATCAATTGGCCTATCTTAAAGCGCATTATCCTCTATACTTTATGGCTGCCCTATTATCATCTGTTGTGGGGAACGATACAAAAATTGCCCAATATATTCGTGAATTAAAGGAAATGGACATCAGCATCTTATCTCCTTCTATCAATCAGAGCGGATATTCTTTCTTAGTAGAGAACGGTAGCATCCGTTATAGTTTGGCCGCTATTAAGGGAGTGGGAATAGCTGCATTAAAGGAAATCTTTTCAGCTAGGAAAACCAAAAAGTTTGTTGATTTATTTGATTTATGCTTAAGAGTTCCACCAAGAGCGGTTAATCGAAAAACCCTTGAATCACTTATCCATTCGGGAAGCCTAGACGAATTTGGAGAAGACCGTGCCGTCCTTTTGGCTAGTCTCGATGTTGCACTCGATCATGCACAACTAGTGAACCCTTTTGATACAAGTGAAGGGGATTTATTTGCAGAGGATGAATTTTTTATTAAGCCCAAATATGTTGAAGTGGACCCTATCCGCTCGGAAGACAAGCTTCAATTTGAGAAGGAAGCTTTAGGGTTATATTTATCGGATCATCCTGTATCTATTTTTAAAAAGTATTTTGGAGATTTAGGTGCAAAGCAACTTTCGCAAATTCAAGATTCTAAAGGAAATGTTACTTCGGTTGTTTATATATTAGAATCAAAAAAAATTCGAACGAAAAAAGGAGAGGCAATGGCTTTCCTAACAATAAGCGATCAAACTGGGGACATGGAAGCAGTTGCATTTCCAACCGTTTTCAATAGGATAAGTGTTCTTTTACAAAAAGGATCGATTATCATGTTATCAGGAAAAATAGACATCAGAGATGGAAAAGGTCAATTTATTGTACAAAATGCTAGAGATATGAAAGAAGTAACAGAAGATCTTAAGCATAATAGAGGAACACTATATATTAAGATTGAAACAAATGAAGGAAAAAACGACCAATTAAAAAAATTAAAGACCTTGCTTCAAAAATATCATGGGAATGTATCCGTTGTTTTGTATTATGAACAAGAAGATCGAAGTGTCAAACTAAGAAAAGAAGATTGGATAAATCCTACTGAGGATTGTATAGAAGAATTGAAAAGACTATTAGGAGAAAAGAATGTCATTTTAAAACAATGAAGGAAGTAGTGAACCTAAAAAAACAGTAAATCTTATTGTGAAATATTGTTTTTTGGGGTAGACATCACACCCATCCCAGACAAATACATGAAATTATTGAAAATATAGGGACAAGAATGCTATCAACATTATTCTTTACAACTTTATAGAATATGTTATATTCTTGTAAAGAAGTGGTCTGACCACTAGATAGGTATTTAAGTCATCTATGCGACCATTTAAGGAGTGAATCAGTTTGACTTTACGTGAAGAAGCTTTGCATATGCATAGAGCTAATAAAGGTAAATTAGAGTCAAAATCAAAAGTACAAGTGAAAAACGCAAAGGATTTAAGCTTAGCTTATTCTCCAGGGGTAGCGGAACCTTGTAAAGAAATTTATGATAAACCAGAGACTGTATATGACTATACAATGAAAGGCAATATGGTAGCTGTGGTTTCAGATGGTACAGCTGTACTTGGTCTAGGAAACATTGGTCCAGAGGCTGCTTTGCCAGTAATGGAAGGTAAGGCCGTCCTATTTAAGAGCTTTGCTGGTGTAGATGCCTTCCCGATTTGTTTAAATACAACAGATGTAGATAAGATTGTAGAGACGGTCAAACTTTTAGAACCCACATTTGGTGGGGTAAATCTTGAAGATATCGCAGCACCAAATTGCTTCGTTATAGAAGAACGCTTAAAAAAAGAAACGAATATTCCGATCTTCCATGATGACCAGCATGGTACGGCTATCGTAACGGTAGCAGGATTAGTGAATGCATTAAAACTTGTTAACAAGAAAATGAATGAAATTAAAGTGGTGGCAAATGGAGCTGGAGCTGCTGGTATTGCCATCATCAAATTATTATATAGCTACGGAGTTCGTGACATTATTATGTGCGATACAAAAGGTGCTATTTACGAAGGTCGTCCTCAAGGGATGAATGACATTAAAGAAGAGGTAGCCAAATTCACTAACCGTGATAACTTAAAAGGAAGTCTAGCTGATGTCATTAAAGGTGCAGATGTATTCATTGGAGTATCTGTTGAAGGGGCATTAACATCTGAAATGATTAAAACCATGAATCCAGATCCAATTATTTTTGCAATGGCTAACCCTAATCCTGAAATCATGCCGGAAGAGGCGAAGAATGCTGGAGCGAAAGTAGTGGGTACTGGCCGTTCAGATTTCCCTAATCAGGTGAATAATGTACTGGCGTTCCCTGGAATTTTCCGTGGGGCCCTTGATGTTAGAGCTACTCATATTAATGAAAAAATGAAGGTTGCAGCTGTTGAGGCAATTGCCGGTTTAATTTCAGAGGGTGAGCTTAATCCAGATTATGTAATTCCAGGCCCGTTTGATGCAAGAGTCGCACCTGAAGTGGCTCAAGCTGTAGCAAAAGCGGCTATGGAAACAGGAGTTGCGCGTATAAAGGTAGACCCTGCTGAGGTCAAGGAAAAGACGAGTAGGCTCGCTATAATTGGGAAAAGTGAGTGATATAAAATAGTGGTTTCAAACCAAGTTGGCTCAAAAGTTTATATTGAGATTGTTAAACAACTGCGAAAGATGATTGAACAAGATGGATTGAAACCAGGAGATAAAATCCCTTCAGAACGGGAATTAAGTGAGCGTCTAGCGGTTGGACGCTCCTCCGTAAGGGAAGCTTTAAGAGCTCTAGAACTCCTTGGTTTAATAGAGACACGAAGAGGGGAAGGTACCTTTATTCGTGATTTTAGAAGTAATCAGCTGGTGCAATTATTAAGTACGTTTATCTTACAAGATGATAAAGCTAGAAAAGATGTAGTAGAAACGAAATATCTCATTGAAATGGATTGTTTAAGACTCATTATTGATAGAAATAATGATGAAAAGCTTTCACTTTTGAAAAGTTGGGTTGAACAGCAGGCGTTTTCAGACGATGAGTTCTTTTTGAAAATTGTAGATTTAGCGGATAACCATCTATTTTATCGGATTTGGAATATTTTAAGTGACTATTATCAATCACTTAAATTACCTACAGTAGAAATAGAAAAAATAGAATACTCAAAACTTGTAGAAGCTTTAATGACAAACGAAGAAGAGATTGTAAGAAGGCAGTACGCTCAACTAAGGAAATTGTCGAATGGTTAACGACAAGATTTTGCAGATTTTTTAAAATCATTATTTTAATATGAGATAGTACAAGTATGCTAAAAGCCTATTGTATAGGCGCTAATTTTTTGTGTTAGTGGTCTGACCACTAAGAAAACTTTGTATTTTAATAAAAATGTTAATAATGACAATTAAACTTCAGTCAATAGACAAAGGCGAAGTTTTTTAAATTACGGGGGAGGTTACACCTTGCTTAAGGAGCTATTTACTAAATCCAAAAAGAAAAAATATGCCACTATACCTTCAGAAGCATCAAAGCAAGACGTTCCAGAAGGCATAATGAACAAATGCCCGAACTGTAAAAAAATTATTTATTCAAAAGAATTAATAAAAAATGTAAAAGTATGTTTACACTGTCAATATCACTATCCTATGAATTCAAGTGAAAGAATAGCTAGTTTTTTAGATGAAGGAAGTTTTCAAGAAATGGACAGAGGGATGATTTCAGAGAATCCTCTGCAATTTCCCGATTACACAGAGAAGCTTGAGAAGGACAGACAAAAGACGAATCTTAATGAAGCTGTAGTAACGGGAGTGGGAGAAATTAACGGAAACAAGACAGTTGTAGCCGTTATGGATTCTACATTCCGTATGGGAAGCATGGGGTCTGTTGTAGGAGAAAAAATTACTAGAGCCATTGAAAAAGCAGGTGAGCTTTCTGTTCCTTTTATCATCTTCACAGCATCAGGCGGTGCAAGAATGCAAGAAGGGGTTCTAAGTTTAATGCAAATGGCGAAAACGAGTGTTGCATTAAAGCGATTTAGTGATCAAGGCGGCTTGATTATTTCTATTATGACCCATCCTACTACAGGTGGAGTTTCTGCTAGTTTTGCTTCTCTAGGTGATTATAATTTCGCTGAACCAAAAGCTTTGATTGGTTTTGCAGGAAGAAAAGTTATTGAACAGACGATTAGAGAAGATCTACCGGAGGATTTCCAAACGGCTGAGTTTTTAATGAAACATGGTCAACTAGATGCGGTCATTCCTAGAACCGAGTTAAAGGAACAAATCGGCAAAATACTAGAAATGCATCAACCTGGAGGTGAGCTAGAATGGTAGGAGAATTAGAATTTGAAAAACCAGTAATAGAACTACGAAAGAAAATATCAGAGTTAGAACAATTTACAAAAGACGCAGATGTAGACTTAACTTCTGAGATAGAGAAGTTAAAAGCACGTCTTGAGAAATTAGAAAAAGATATTTATGTAAATATGAAGCCATGGGATCGAGTTCAGATTGCTAGACATCCTAACCGCCCTACGACTCTAGACTATATCTCCAATTTATTTACAGATTTCTTTGAATGTCACGGCGACCGCTCTTTCGGAGACGATGAGGCAATCGTAGGTGGAATCGCGAAATTCCATGGACTACCAGTAACCGTTATTGGTCATCAAAGAGGAAAAGATACGAAAGAAAACATTAGAAGAAACTTTGGTATGCCACATCCTGAAGGTTACCGTAAAGCATTAAGATTAATGAAACAAGCAGAAAAATTCAGAAGACCGATTATCTGCTTTATTGATACAAAGGGTGCTTATCCAGGTAAAGCAGCAGAAGAAAGAGGGCAAAGTGAAGCAATCGCTCGCAACCTTTTTGAAATGGCTGGCCTTAAAGTTCCTGTTATTTGTATCGTCATCGGAGAAGGTGGAAGCGGTGGGGCACTAGCATTGGGAATCGGAAATCATCTTCATATGCTAGAAAACTCTACTTATTCTGTTATTTCTCCGGAGGGAGCTGCAGCTATTTTATGGAAAGATGCAAGCTTAGCAAAAAAGGCTGCTGAGACTATGAAAATTACTGCTCCAGATTTAAAACAGCTAGGAATCATTGATGATATTATTCCTGAAGTAAAAGGTGGAGCTCACAGAGATGTAAAGGCACAAGGCGAGGAGATTCGCAAAGTGTTATTTTCATCCCTTCAAGAACTAAGGAATCTTACAGAAGAAGAACTTATTGCAAACCGTTACGATAAGTATAAAGCGATGGGTGAATATAAAGAGTTAAATGAATACATTAGTGTAAACTAGATACGTGCTTCTTTTAGCACGTATTCTTTTTCGCTCTAAAGACCAGTCTCATGAAGGAAAAACAATAATTTTGACAAAATCGTGAAGGAAATTACCCTTAATATTCCCTATAAAACGCTTTCAATTCACCGATAATTTAGTCTTTTGAAATATAACAAGGATTCTGTTGAGAAGGTTGTTTCTTCGTGTTATTTTAGAAATAATCCCACGTATTTTGTTAATAATAAATAATACGTCTATAACATGCATCTAAGATGAATTTTATTATAATGTTGCTTTCAACTGTCTGTTGCTAAATTTCTCTTTTATTTTAGCCATATGAATATTATTTAACTAGCAACAAAGCTTAAGAAAGCAGCTTATCATATAATTACTACATATAAATGACTAAATAATTTGAGGTGATCCATTTGAAAAGAATAGGAGTATTAACAAGTGGTGGGGATTCTCCAGGAATGAACGCTGCTGTTCGTGCTGTAGTCCGTAAAGCCATTTATCATAACGTTGAAGTATATGGTGTTTATGGTGGTTACTCTGGGCTAATGACTGGAAATATTAAAAAGCTTGAGCTTGGTTCTGTAGGTGATATTATTCATCGCGGGGGAACAATGCTTTATTCAGCAAGATCTGAAGAGTTCAAAACTAAAGAAGGTCAACAACGTGGTATTGAACAACTTAACAAACATGGTATTGAAGGATTAGTTGTTATCGGTGGTGACGGTTCATACAGGGGGGCAAAAGCTCTTACTGAACAAGGATTCCCATGTGTAGGCGTACCTGGAACCATTGATAATGATATTCCTGGAACTGAATTTACCATTGGATTTGATACTGCATTAAATACAGTTATTGATGCAATTGATAAAATTCGTGATACAGCTACTTCTCATGAAAGAACGTTTGTTATTGAGGTTATGGGAAGAGATGCAGGCGATATTGCTTTATGGGCTGGACTGGCAGGTGGTGCCGAAACCATCCTTATACCTGAAGAAAATTATGATATGAACCAAATTGCTGAAAGACTAAAAAAGGGTCATGAGCGTGGTAAAAAGCACAGTATTATCATTGTTGCTGAAGGCGTATGTAGTGGAGTGGAATTTGGTAAACAGCTGAAAGAAATGACTAACTTTGATACACGAGTATCTGTATTAGGACATATGCAACGCGGGGGCTCACCAACTGCAGCAGACCGAGTTTTAGCTAGTAGATTAGGTGCTAGAGCGGTTGAGTTATTAATAGAAGGCAAGGGTGGACGTGCTGTTGGTATTGAAAGAAACGAACTAGTAGATTACGATATCATCCAAGCATTATCTATGCCGCATAAGGTTGACTTAGGTATGTATCAATTATCAAAAGAGCTTTCGATTTAATCCTTTTTAAATTTAACTGGGGGTTTACAAGATGATGAGAAAAACAAAAATAGTTTGTACTATTGGTCCAGCTAGTGAAAGTGTTGAAAAATTAACACAGCTCATTGAAGCTGGTATGAATGTCGCACGTCTTAATTTTTCTCACGGTGACCATCAAGAGCATGGACAACGTATTCAGAATATCCGTGAGGCAGCTGAACGTACAGGGAAAACAGTAGCGATTTTATTAGATACTAAGGGTCCTGAAATTCGTACAAACAACATGGTTAACGGTGCGATTGAGCTTACAGCCGGAAATAATATCATTATCTCCATGACAGAAGTTGAAGGGACAACGGAGAAATTTTCAGTAACATATGAAGGGCTGATTAAAGATGTACATATCGGTTCTAAAATTTTATTAGATGATGGGCTAATTGGTCTAGAAGTAATAAAAATTGATGAAGATGCTCAAGAGATTCATACGAAAATTTTAAATACGGGTACGCTGAAAAATAAAAAGGGTGTAAACGTACCTGGTGTTTCGGTAAACTTACCTGGAATCACAGAAAAAGATGCAAGTGACATACGCTTTGGTATAGAACAGGGTATCGACTTTATTGCTGCATCCTTTGTACGTCGTGCATCAGATGTTCTAGAAATTAGACAATTATTAGAAAATAATAATGCGGCGCAAATTCACATTATACCTAAGATTGAAAACCAAGAAGGCGTTGACAATATTGATGAAATCTTGGAAATCTCTGATGGTTTAATGGTAGCTCGTGGAGACTTAGGGGTTGAAATTCCAGCAGAAGAAGTACCACTAGTTCAAAAACAATTAATTAAAAAATGTAACGCACAAGGTAAACCAGTTATCACTGCGACACAAATGTTAGACTCGATGCAGCGTAATCCGCGTCCAACGCGAGCAGAAGCAAGTGATGTGGCAAACGCTATTTTTGATGGTACGGATGCAATCATGCTTTCAGGTGAAACAGCAGCAGGCTCATACCCTGTAGAAGCAGTACAAACGATGCATAATATAGCTTCACGTGCTGAATCAGCATTAGCTCATAAAGAAATTTTATCAAGTCGTAGTAAAGACAACGAACACAATATCACAGACGCTATTGGGCAATCGGTTGCACACACAGCGTTGAACTTAGATGTAGATGCTATCATTACTCCAACTGAGAGTGGACATACAGCTAGAATGATTTCTAAGTATCGCCCAAAAGCACCAATTATTGCGGTAACTTCAGATAATGCTGTATCGAGACGTCTTTCTCTTGCATGGGGAGTATATCCTCAAATGGGTCAAAAAGCTACGACTACAGATGATATGCTTGAAACAGCTGTTACAGAGAGCTTAAACAGCGGAATGGTCTCTCATGGCGATTTAGTTGTTATCACAGCAGGAGTTCCTGTTGGTGAAGCTGGTACAACAAACCTAATGAAAATCCATGTAATCGGTGATGTACTCGTAAAGGGTCAAGGAATTGGCCGTAAATCAGCTTTTGGTAAAGTGGTTATTGCTAAAAATGCAGAAGAAGCTTTATCGAAGGTAACGCAAGGTTCGATCTTAGTTACAATTGGTTCTGATGCTGAAATGGTACCTGCCATTGAAAAGTGTAGCGCTCTTATAACAGAAGAAGGTGGATTAACTAGCCATGCTGCTGTTGTAGGATTAAATGTTGGTATCCCAGTTATCGTTGGAATTGATAAAGCTACTACAATCCTTAAGGATGGGCAAGAAATCACTGTTGATGCAAACAGAGGTGTCATTTACAATGGACATGCGAGTGTTCTATAATAAATGATAATCAAAAAAAGGAAGAGGCGCCAAACGCCCTTCCTTTTTTGAATTTCAAGAAATTAGTGCATTAAATTGTTGTAATAAAAAATTCTATCATATAATAAAAATAGACAAGCTAGTTGCTTGTATGCTTGTAATTATTAGGAGGGTGAGAATGCGTTATATTCTTTTATTACTAATCATCATTCCAGCAGCAGAAATTGGATTACTCATGCTTTCCGGTGATATTTTAGGGATTTGGACAACCATTGCACTCATTATCCTAACAGGTATTCTAGGTGCCTATTTAGCAAAGAAAGAAGGCCTAGAAACGATACGCAAGGTTCAGAGACAATTGAACTATGGCCAGATGCCTGGTGACGCTATACTGGACGGAATATGTGTCTTAATCGGCGGAACACTATTATTAACACCGGGATTTATTACAGATACAGTTGGTTTCCTCTTGCTAGCCCCTCCAACTAGAAATCTCTTTAAACCGTTTATAATGAAATCTTTTAGGAAATGGATTCAAAATAAAAATGTGACGATCATTAGATAAAGTCAAACAGCCAACATTGAGTTGGCTGTTTTTTTACGCTTCTTTTCCTTTTATAAACGCCCAAACATCTCTAAAGACATTAGCACGGTGTAAGGTTGTAATGATGACTAAAGTAACTGGGCCAACAATTAATCCTAAAAATCCTATCAGCTTAAATCCGACGAATAGGGCAACTAAGGTTGCTAGTGGATCGAGTCCGATATTGGAGGAAAGTACTTTAGGTTCCATGATTTGACGTTGAACAATTACAACAATGTACAAAACGCCTAAACCAATCGCTAAACTCATTTCACCAAAAATAGCTTCATAGATAATCCAAGGTACAAATATTAAACCTGTTCCTAAATACGGAATGACATCTACAATCCCGGTGATAAGAGCGATAGTGATAGCATAGTCTACTCGTAAAATCAGTAGTCCGATTAAAATAATGATCGTTGTAATAGATACTAATGTTAACTGAGCTTTTATAAAACCGAATAATGCCTTCTTTAAATCTGCTAAAACCGACTTGCTACTATTTCTAGCTTTATTAGGAAGAATTTTTTCCGCTAGTGCTGTTAAGCGTGGCCAATCTTTACTAATAAAGAAGGTAGCCAGGAAAACAAAAATGAATACCGTAGCAGCATTAGGAAACCATGATAAGATATTTGGAATATTTTCAAAAAAAGTTTGAACGAATGTTCCAACGGTTGTTCCGAATGTTTTACCAAAGTTCTCGATATTGGATAGAATGGTTTCTTGTTGGCCCGTATCTAGGTTATTGAAAAGGCTAGTTAACTGATTATAGAAAGGAATAATTTGTGCTGCAACAAATTGTTCTATGTAATCAATTAAAGTCACAAGATGAGTTGGAACAGAATGAGCCAAATAGTCTGCACCAGATACTAATTCAGCAATAAGTAAAGTAATTAAACCTACTAGAATGGAAAAAATAAGGATTAATCCAATTAAAACAGCGAGTGCTCTAGGTAGTTTTGCCCTCGTTTCTAATACATTTACTAATGGATTCATTAAAAACGCTAAGGCAAATCCAATTAAAAACGGATAGGTTACTTTTGAAACATAGAAAAAAGAAATTAAGGATCCAACAACGATGGCAATGACAAGTAAGAATCTTAAGGTTCGATGAAAGTAAACTGAATTCAGAATAAGAGCCCCCTTTAACTAAAATTAAGCAGATTCTAGGTGACTTATTTTTAAATTTTTGTGGTAAAAGTTATAAGCTTTACTGAAGATTTTAAACATATAAAGAAGAATGAAATGAGAGTATCATAAAAGTATTACGTAATATTAATAATAAAAGATTCAAGTAAATTATAAAAATAAAAACACACAAAATAGTAGAGAAGTTTTTCGACTTCTTTTTTAAGGATTACGGAGGGACAATGCAGTTTTAGATAAGAGCCCATTTGCATGATAAAATATTTGTTTGTAACTTTATTCAATTATGAATGTAGAGAAGTTATGAACTTTTATCTGAAAAAATCACAAGAAATTATATCTGTATAACATTAATATTGCATTTTAAAAGTATTTTAAAGTGTTACTAGGGAAGGATGAGTTTGTTGTTCTCTGAACCTTTTATTTTTTTAGCCTTGTTACTCGCCATCGGCTTAGTAGCTAAAAACAATTCGTTAATCATAGCTGTTGCCGTATTGTTAGTCTTGAAGGTTGTTGGTTTTGATACTAAAACATTTTCTGTAATTCAATCTAAGGGGATTAATTGGGGCGTTACGATAATAACGATTGCAGTGTTAGCTCCAATTGCTACAGGGGATATAGGTTTTAAAGACTTAACGGGTGCGTTTAAATCACCATATGCATGGATTGCTCTCGTTTCAGGAATGGTCGTAGCTTTGTTAGCGAAGGGTGGAGTAATCCTCTTGGCAGAAGATCCACATATCACAACGGCACTCGTTCTCGGGACCATTTTATCTGTATCTATATTTAATGGTGTAGCTGTAGGCCCTTTAATTGGTGCTGGGATTGCTTATATGGCTATGAAGATATTTGATTTATTTAAGTAATTGTAGGAAAGTGCTTAAATTTTATCTCCTAGAAAAAATGCGGTATAATTACTATAGGATTTATTATTATTAAATAGGCATCATCTTAATTTTTGGTCATGTCTACACATAAGTTCATTATTTTATAGAGAGGCTTATGTTTTTCTAATAAAATAATAAATTTTTCACATTTTGAGCTCTTTTCATTCACAAAAGTCAGATAATTGTTTATAATAGGACTTGTAAGCGCATCCTTTTTTATGATGCGATAGAATTCCATGAAACTATATGATTATTCATAAGGATAATGTATATAGTATTTCTTTAACGGTTTAATTTGAGCATCCGCTCAGGTGAAAAATCTGTGCTCCGGCTACATACAGTCGGCTTATCGGTCTATTGGCCGCATAGATTCAGGAATATGATTCTGAATTAGTTGAATACTTCATTCAACATTTAGTTTAACAAAGGGCATGGGGAAATTAATATTGTGAGGAGAGGGTCCATATGACAGTAACACGTGGTCTAGAAGGGGTAGTAGCTACAACTTCCTCTATCAGTTCTATCATTGATGACACACTAACTTATGTAGGTTATAACATTGATGATCTAGCTGAAAATGCTAGTTTTGAAGAAGTAATTTATCTTCTATGGCATAGAAAGTTACCTACTAAGTCTGAACTTGAAGTTCTAAACAAACAATTAGCTGAGAATGCTGAGTTGCCTAAAGAAGTTCTCGATCATTTTAAAATGTATCCAATCAATAGTGTTCATCCAATGGCAGCACTTCGCACGGCAGTATCTTTACTAGGTTTATATGATCAAGATGCTGATGTGATGGAGCAAGAGTCAAACTATCTTAAAGCTATTCGCCTTCAAGCTAAGATGCCAACAATTGTAACTGCATTTGCTCGCATTAGAAAAGGTCTTGAGCCAGTAGCTCCAAGAACTGATTTAAGCTTTGCTGCAAACTTCTTATATATGTTATCAGGTAACGAGCCAGATGCAATCGCGGTTGATGCTTTCAATAAAGCATTAGTATTACACGCAGATCATGAACTAAATGCATCTACTTTTACAGCACGTGTTTGCGTTGCAACTCTTTCAGATGTTTACTCTGGAGTAACAGCAGCAATCGGAGCTCTTAAAGGTCCTCTACATGGTGGAGCAAACGAAGCAGTTATGAAAATGCTTTCAGAAATCGGTTCACCAGATAATGTAGAATCTTATGTTCGTGAAAAATTAGCTAATAAAGAAAAAATCATGGGCTTCGGTCACCGTGTATACAGACAAGGTGATCCACGTGCAAAACACTTACGCGTGATGTCTGAGAAGTTAACAAAATTAACTGGTGAGCCTCAATGGTACGAAATGTCAACTAAAATTGAAGCAATCGTAACAGGTGAAAAGAACTTACCGCCAAATGTTGATTTCTACTCTGCATCTATGTATCATAGCTTAGGAATTGACCATGATTTATTCACACCAATCTTTGCTGTTAGCCGTGTATCAGGTTGGTTAGCTCATATTTTAGAGCAGTATGATAACAACCGCCTAATCCGTCCGCGTGCAGATTACACTGGACCTGGAATGCAAGTTTACGTGCCAGTTGACCAAAGAAGCTAATAATTTTTAATGATTCAACGCAAACTAATATGGTTTTTAATACTCTTTTCAAAAAAAGAGTCTAAAAATATAAAACAGCATTTTACTTTTTCGTGAAAAATTGCTGTAATAGAAATGCAAGAAAAAAGGTTAGAAGCTTAAGCTTTCTAACCTTTGATTCTGAATAATATACCTAGCTGATTCTTATCAAGGTACAGCTAAGCATTTCGAAATTGGAGGGAGAACTTTTTATGCAAGGTGAAAAAATTACAGTTCAAAATGGTGTATTAAACGTACCAAACAACCCTATCGTTCCATTTATTGAAGGAGACGGTACAGGTCCTGATATTTGGGCTGCTGCTTCAAGAGTATTAGATGCAGCTGTAGAAAAAGCTTACAAAGGTGAGCGTAAATTAGTTTGGAAAGAAGTTTTAGCAGGAGAAAAAGCATTTAACCAAACAGGTGAATGGCTTCCTAACGAAACTTTAGAAGTAATTAACGAGTACCTTATCGCGATTAAAGGTCCTTTAACAACTCCTATCGGTGGAGGAATTCGTTCATTAAACGTTGCTCTTCGTCAAGAGTTAGATTTATTTGTATGTTTACGTCCAGTTCGCTGGTTCGAAGGTGTACCTTCACCTGTTAAGCGTCCTCAAGATACTGATATGGTTATTTTCCGTGAAAATACTGAAGATATCTATGCTGGTATCGAGTATGCTAAAGGATCAGATGAAGTGAAAAAGTTAATCTCTTTCCTTCAAAACGAAATGGGAGCTAACAAAATCCGTTTCCCTGAAACTTCTGGTATTGGTATTAAACCAGTTTCTGAAGAAGGTACTACTCGTCTAGTTCGCGCTGCTATTGAGTATGCGATCAACGAAGGACGTAAATCTTTAACTCTAGTACATAAAGGAAACATCATGAAGTTCACTGAAGGTGCTTTCAAAAACTGGGGTTACGAGCTTGCTGAAAGAGAATACGGGGATAAAGTATTCACTTGGGCACAATACGATCGTATTAAAGAAGAGCAAGGCACAGATGCTGCTAATAAAGCTCAAGCTGATGCTGAAGCTGCTGGCAAAATCATCGTTAAAGATGCAATTGCTGACATCTTCTTACAACAAATCTTAACTCGTCCTAGCGAGTTTGATGTTGTTGCTACGATGAACTTAAATGGAGACTATATCTCTGATGCACTAGCTGCTCAAGTTGGTGGAATCGGTATTGCTCCAGGAGCTAACATCAACTATGAAACAGGACATGCAATTTTCGAAGCTACTCATGGTACTGCACCGAAGTATGCTGGTTTAGATAAAGTTAACCCTTCATCTGTAATCCTTTCAGGTGTTCTAATGCTTGAACACTTAGGTTGGAATGAAGCAGCTAACTTAATCGTTAAATCAATGGAAAAATCAATTGCTTCTAAAGTTGTAACTTATGACTTTGCTCGTCTAATGGACGGTGCTACAGAAGTTAAATGTTCTGAATTCGGTGATACACTTATCAAGAACATGGACTAATTAGCATATATTTAAGTGGCTGACTCTAGTTGGAGTCAGCCACTTTGCTTTAGGTTTACTTTACAAGTTGTAAGTAGCAAATCTTGTATGATATGATTTTATAGGTGGATATTTCCATAAATGACATTTCAGAACGGTCTAATTATACTGTTAATTAGAAACCGTATTCAGAAATTGTCTTATAAAGATGATTAGAATCCAAGGGAGGAAATGTATCATGTCAATGAAACGTAAAAAGATTTCCGTAATTGGTGGCGGCTTTACAGGGGCAACAACTGCATTTTTATTAGCTCAAAAAGAGTTAGGTGATGTTGTATTAGTTGATATTCCACAAATGGAAAACCCGACAAAAGGAAAGGCGTTAGATATGTTAGAAGCAAGCCCAGTACAAGGGTTTGATGCGAACATAACAGGTACTTCCAGCTACGAAGATACCAAGGATTCTGATATTGTAGTAATCACGGCAGGCATTGCTCGTAAACCGGGTATGAGTCGTGATGATTTAGTACAAACAAACCAAAAGATTATGAAGAGTGTTGCGCAAGAAATTGTAAAATACTCTCCAAATAGCTATATAATCGTATTAACTAATCCAGTTGACGCAATGACTTACACAGTATTTAAAGAGTCTGGCTTCCCTAAAAACCGTGTTATTGGTCAATCAGGAGTTCTTGATACAGCTCGTTTCCGTACATTTGTGGCCCAAGAGTTAAACCTTTCAGTTAAAGATATCACAGGTTTCGTACTAGGCGGACATGGTGATGATATGGTCCCTCTTGTACGTTACTCTTATGCTGGTGGAATTCCACTTGAAACGTTAATCCCACAAGATCGCCTAGATGCAATCGTAGAGCGTACACGTAAAGGTGGCGGTGAAATTGTTAACCTTTTAGGTAACGGTAGTGCCTATTACGCACCTGCAGCTTCACTAGTTGAAATGTGTGAAGCGATTCTTAAGGATCAGCGTCGCGTCCTTCCATCTATCGCTTACCTTGAAGGCGAATATGGTTATGATGGAATTTACTTAGGAGTTCCTACTATTCTAGGTGCGAATGGTATTGAAAAGGTAATTGAGTTAGAATTAACTTCTGAAGAAAAAGCGGCATTAGATAAATCGGCTGATGCTGTACGAAGCGTAATGAAAGTATTAGCATAAATTTAGCTTGGAAACGGGGGCAACCCCGTTTTTTGTGTGATTGATTAGATTGGATTGAAGAAGAAGCTAGTACTTTTACAGATATAGTAGAAATGCTATAATAAAATAAATAGACTGAAAAATACGAATAGTATTATAGTCAGTTTTAAGGGTAAAAATCGGTTTTTGGATTTTTACTATTTACAACAATCATAAAGAAAAAAGCCTTTTAAAAACTAATCTTGTAACCGTTTACATAACTTGGAGGTGCCGTTATATGCTACTTGGGAAAAAACGAAAGTTAGGCAGAAAAATTGAAGAGATGACAGTAGGAGAAAAACTGGCTATTACTGAAAAGGTAGAAGATAAAGATCTACTTCTATATCTGGGCCTAACAAATGATGCTAACCCATTATATATTCAACACGATTATGCTTCACAAACGCCATATAAAAAGCCGATTGTTCCCAGCATTATGCTTACTGGAATGATCTCATCTGCGATTTCTAAATATATGCCTGGTCCAGGAAGTCACATCTTAAAACAAGATATTAGCTTTCTTAAACCAGTCTATCATTATGCGACAGTACAATTCTTATTTGAAGTAGTTGAAGTAGATAGAAATAACCACACTATTCAACTGAATGTGACTGGTTCCAATGAACAAGAAGAAGTAGTGATCCAAGGCTCGTTAGTCGTATGTCCACCACGACAACTAGAAGGGATGGTTGGCAGCGCGCTGGAGAATTTTTAGAAAAAATGATTCATATGGGCTTAAAATGAGGTGTATCTAGTTAAGATACACCTTTTTTCTGTTTACTGAAGCTTTTATTATTAGCTATTTTCTCCTCAGACTCACGTAATAGAGCACATATCATCGAATTGGGACCATATATCATCGATTTTAGGTATTATATCATCGAAAATTAAAATATATCATCGATTTTCAGCTGAATATCGTTTATTTTACAATAATCGACAAAAAACAGGGCGGATAAATAGTTATGTTTCTTTCTACTCCATATAAATTTCCTGTAATATTATTGTAAAAAGCAGATTTATATTATAATAAAAATATGGTACTTGGGGATTAAGGGGAATATATACAAAACGGAGGCTGTTATGGATAAAAAAGTGCTTGTCGTAGATGATGAACAATCCATTTTAACACTGCTACAGTACAATTTAGAACAGGCAGGTTTTCAAGTCATTACTGCAATGGACGGAGAAGAAGGGAAGAATTTAGCATTATCAGAACGATTAGATTTAATTGTACTAGACTTAATGCTACCTAAACTTGATGGTATTGAAGTGTGTAAGCAGCTTCGTCAGCATAAGGTATCTACTCCTATCTTAATGTTAACGGCTAAGGATGATGAATTCGATAAAGTATTAGGACTTGAACTAGGTGCGGATGATTATATGACGAAACCTTTTAGTCCTAGAGAAGTGATTGCAAGGGTTAAAGCTATATTAAGAAGAACACAATTCCAACCAGAAGTAGTGGAAAAAGCAGAAGAGGACAACGATCATCTTGTTGTCAGAGGATTAAAAATTTACCCAGAGCAATACGAGGCTTATTTTAATGGAGAACTATTAGATTTAACACCAAAGGAATTTGAACTACTACTATATTTAGCCAAGAATAAGGGGCGCGTTCTTACTAGGGACCAACTGTTAAGTGCGGTTTGGAATTATGATTTTGCAGGGGATACTCGAATTGTAGATGTTCATATAAGCCATTTGCGTGAAAAGGTTGAACAAAATACAAAAAAACCAATCTACATAAAAACCATTCGCGGTTTAGGATATAAATTGGAGGAGCCTAAAGGAGAATGATTAAATTCAGAACAAGACTCCTTTTTGCTTTAATCACCTTAATATTTGCTGTTCTAATTGGATTAGGCCTACTACTTGGCCAACTGTTTAAAAGCTATTATTTAAATTCATTTGATGCACGGCTAAAAAAAGAGAGTAGTCTAATCTCCACTTATATAGAAGACAGTGGTGGGGTTAATACACTCCAGCCTAAAAAAATGAAACTTTTTAGTGAGATGCTAGATTCTCGTATAACAATTATTAATAATGATGGTGAACTTATTTACGACAGTGGGCAACCAGAGGAAACTACTGGTCGGCATCTATCGATCATTGAAGAACTATATAGAGAAAAGATAGTGGACAAGAATAAGGTTCATGAGGTTGCTGGTGGCTTTAATCTACACTATTACTGGGATCAAATTAGTAAGAACGGTGAAGCAGAAGCATATGTTTTCCTTAGTACTAAGTTAAACGAAATTAAGAAAGCATATCATCAAATATGGTGGATTTTAATTGTTAGCTTAGGATTATCATTGATTATAATTATTTTACTTGGTACTAGAATTACGAATCGTTATACTAAGCCAATTGAGTCAGCTACTAATGTAGCAATTGAACTAGCAAAAGGAAATTATCGGGCTAGAACTTATGAAGATCATATTGACGAGACAGGAATGCTGAGTTCATCTATAAATATATTGGCGAGAAATCTTCAAGAAATGGTCAAATCACAGGAGATTCAGCAAGATCGGTTGGAAACGCTCATTGAGAATATGGGAAGTGGACTGATTTTAATTGATAGTAGGGGTTTTATCAATTTGATTAACCGTTCCTATAAAGAGGTTTTTAATGTCGGCTCAAAAGAATATTTGAATAAATTATATTACGATGTAATTAAGCATAAAGAAATTTCTGAGATGGTTGAAGAAATTTTTATGACGGAACAAAAGCTTAGAAAGCAAGTAGTTATTCCTATTGGAATTGAAAGACGCTATTTTGAGGTGTATGGTGTACCGATTATTGGGACAAATGATGTTTGGAAGGGAATTCTACTCGTTTTTCATGAAATTACGGAGATTAAGAAGCTTGAACAAATGAGAAAAGACTTTGTTGCCAACGTTTCACATGAGTTAAAGACACCTGTTACATCAATTAAAGGTTTTTCAGAAACACTTCTTGATGGGGCGATGGAGGACCAGGGAACGCTAGAAGCCTTTTTAAATATCATATTAAAAGAAAGCGACCGCTTACAATCTCTTATCCAGGATTTATTAGATTTATCTAAAATTGAACAGCAAGGATTTAACCTTTCTCTACAAGAATTTGACCTTGTTGAAGCCTTAAATGAGGTAATAGCAATTTTACAAGGAAAAGCTTCTGAAAAGGGTATTAATCTTAAGTTACATGCAAGTGTGGATAAAATGATACTTGAAGGTGACTTATACAGGATAAAACAAATTTTTATCAATTTAATTAACAATGCTATTTCCTATACGCCGAATGATGGGGAAGTGAGTATTACTTTATTTGAAAAGCAATCTAAAGTATACACACAGGTAAAAGATACGGGGATAGGAATTGAAAAAGAAGAGATTTCCCGTATTTTTGAGCGCTTCTATCGAGTGGATAAAGCTAGAAGTCGAAATTCTGGTGGAACTGGTTTAGGTTTAGCCATTGTCAAACATTTAGTTGAAGCGCATAAAGGGAATATTACTGTTGATAGTGAAGTGGGTAAAGGTACGACATTTACGATTGAAATGTACAAGAAATATCCTAAAAAGGCCTAATAGGTGAAGGGAAAAATGGAATAAATGGAATTTTACATTACATTTACAATTCATTTATTCTTCCTTAATATTTTGTTGATAAGATTATTAACGAAGACCCCTTCATCCAAGGAACCTGAAAAAGGTGAGAGCAGACCCCGCTCTCACCTTTTTCCTTTCTGATAATAAATCAAGTTAAAATGTTTTTGAAACCTTTAGCCTAATGTTTCGTATAAGTGTTATAAACATTTTAAGGAGGGAAACCGGTTGGTCAGCTTAAAAAGAATATATACAATTGTTGGTCTTGTACTTCTTATTATTATTTTAAGTATTGTTGCTTTTACAACGTGGTACACAGTTGATGAATCAGAACAAGCGGTTATTTTAACATTTGGTAAGGCTGAAGAAACGATAAATGAACCAGGACTTCATTTTAAACTACCTTGGCCTATTCAAGGAGTAGAAAAGCTTTCAAAAGAGACATTCAGTCTACAATTTGGATTCGAAGAAAAAGATGGCGAGTTAAAAGAATTTCATGCAGACACAAAAATGATTACAGGTGATGAGAATATTGTTTTAGCAGACCTTGTTGTTCAATGGAAAATTACTGAACCTGCTAAATATTTATATAATGCAGACAATCCAAAGGAAATTTTATATAGTACAACTTCAGCTTCTTTAAGAAGTATTATTGGAAGCACAAAAATTGATGACGCATTAACGAGTGGTAAGGCTGAGATTGAGGCAGAGGTAAGAGACTTACTTTCCTCACTTATTGATAAGTACGATATAGGTATATCTATACTTGCTGTAAAATTACAAGATGTTGAACTTCCAAACAAAGAAGTTCGTAAAGCGTTCACAGATGTAACGGATGCAAGGGAAACGATGAATACAAAAATTAATGAAGCGAATAAATACCGAAACAAGCGCACGAATGAAGCAGAAGGGGAAAAGAAAGCGTTAATTTCCAAAGCTCAAGGAGATAAAGCAGCGAGAATTGAGATCGCTCGTGGTGACGTTGCCGTATTTAATAAGCTTTATAATGAATACAAAAACAATCCTGATATCACTAGACAACGTCTTGTTTTAGAAACGTTAGAACGTGTTTTACCTGGCTCAGAAATTTACATTATGAATGATGATGGTAATACGATGAAATATTTCCCAATCCGTCCACTTGAAAAGGAAAAGCCTAAGACACAAGGGGAAGGAAGTGACAATAATGAGTAATGGAAACGGAAATGTAGTTGATATTAATGAAAGAGCACCACAATTTAACTGGCGTAGTTATACGAAAATAGGACTTTTCTTTATTATCCTATTAATCATTATTGGAATTATTTTCTCAAACCTCTTTATTGTAAAAGAGGGTGAATATAAAGTTGTTAGGCAGTTTGGAGAGGTTGTTCGTATTGAAAGTACTCCTGGACTTAGTTATAAGATTCCTTTCATCCAAAGTGTATCTACTCTTCCAAAGTATCAAATGACTTATGATGTATCAGAAGCAGAGATTAATACAAAAGATAAGAAACGTATGTTAATTGATAACTATGCAGTTTGGCGAATTGAAGATCCAAAGAAAATGATTACAAATGCTAGAACATTAGTAAATGCTGAAACACGTATGGAGGAATTTATTTACTCAGTTGTTCGTTCAGAGCTTGGTCAGCTAGACTATGACGAAATTATTAATGATGAAAAGTCTTCAAGAGGTTCCTTAAATGATCGTGTGACAGTAAAAGTTAACGAGTTATTAACGAAAGATAATTACGGGATCGTAGTAACAGATGTTCGTATGAAACGTACAGATTTACCAACTGAAAATGAACAATCTGTATTTACGAGAATGATATCTGAGCGTGAATCCAAGGCACAGGAGTATTTGTCAAAAGGAGACGCTGATAAGAATACAATCATTGCTGAAACAGACCGTGAAGTAAACGAAATGTTAGCAAAAGCTCAAGCGGACGCTGAAGTAATCAGAGCTGAAGGGGAAGCAGAAGCAGCAAAAATCTATAACAAAGCATTCTCGAAGGATCCTGAGTTCTACTCCATGTTCCGAACATTAGAATCTTATAAGAAAACAATAAATGAAGAAACGGTCATTGTTCTTCCATCAGACTCACCATATGCAAGGCTTTTAATGGGATATACGAACTAATCGTAGAGACTCTATTCTAACTTTTTCCAATAACAACCATAATTACTAAAACCCAATAACAACCATAATTACTAAAACCCAATAATAAAGACCGTTATTTTCCTTTCTTAATATTCTCATGATAGAATATAAGGGGTATAACGGTTTTTTTAATTTATTTTAATCGATTGTTGAAAACTAAATATGGTTTAAATGACTCTTTAAGGGGGAATATTTTTGCAGAAAAAATTGGTTCTTATAGATGGAAATAGTATTGCGTATAGAGCGTTTTTTGCTTTGCCGCTTTTGAATAATGACAAAGGTATACATACTAATGCGGTTTATGGATTTACGATGATGTTAATGAGGATCCTTGAGGACGAAAAACCAACACATATCATGGTAGCTTTTGATGCTGGAAAAACAACGTTCCGTCATAAAACATTTACAGAATATAAGGGTGGTAGACAAAAGACTCCACCTGAGCTGTCAGAGCAATTCCCTTATGTTCGTGAACTTTTAAAAGCTTATGGAATCGCTCAATATGAATTGGAAAATTATGAAGCCGATGATATTATTGGTACCCTTTCTTTACAGGCAGAGAAGGACGGATATGAAGTTAAAGTTATTTCAGGAGATAAAGACTTAACACAGTTAAGTTCTGATAAAACAACGGTTAGCATCACTAGAAAAGGTATTACCGAAATTGAAGAATATACTCCAGAACACATAAAAGAGAAATACGGACTAACACCAGATCAAATTATTGATATGAAGGGGTTAATGGGAGATAGTTCAGACAATATACCAGGAGTACCAGGTGTAGGAGAGAAGACCGCTATTAAGCTGTTAAAAGAGTTTGAAACATTAGAGAAGTTACTTGAATCGACTGATAAAGTGAGCGGGAAAAAGTTAAAGGAAAAGCTGGAAGAATTTAAAGATCAAGCAATTATGAGTAAAGAACTAGCTACTATCACAAGAGAAGCACCTGTAGCTGTAGAACTTGATCAATTAGAGTATGAAAGCTATGAACCAGAAAAGCTTATAGGATTATTCAAAGAATTAGGCTTTAATTCTCTTTTAGATAAAATTGGTGGAAATGAAGTAGTAGAAGAAAATGAAACATTAGAAGAAATTGAATTTAAAATGATTTCTGAAATAACAGCTGATCTTTTTACAGATGAAAATGCACTTTATGTAGAAATCTTAGAGGATAATTATCACTATGCTCCCATTGTGGGACTAGCAGTCGTGAATGAAAATGAAAAGTTCTTTATTCCAACAGAACTAGCCATCAAATCGGACGTGTTCAAACAATGGGCGGAAGATGAGTCAAAAAAGAAAATTGTTTATGACACGAAACGAACAGAAGTATCTTTAAGACATCATGATATTCATTTAAAGGGGATTGAGTTTGACTTACTTTTAGCATCGTATATTATTAACCCTTCTGAATCCATTGATGATTTTTCATCTGTAGCTAAACGCCACGGATTTATGAGTGTACAATCGGATGAAGCATTTTACGGAAAAGGTGCAAAAAGAAAGGTTCCAGGAGAAGAAACCTTGTCAGAGCATCTTGCTAGAAAGGCATTAGCTTTGTTTGAACTTCAAGAGAAGCTAGTAAGTGAGCTTAAAGAAAACCAACAATATGAACTATTCCATGAGTTAGAAATGCCTTTATCCTTAATTTTAGCCGATATGGAATCAACGGGTATAAAAATGGACTTAGAACGCTTACGTTCCATGGGTGAAGATATTAGTGAAAAACTAAAGGCTATTGAAGGTCGCATTTATGAATTAGCGGGAGAAAAGTTTAATATTAATTCTCCAAAACAACTTGGAGTCATTCTTTTTGAAAAGCTACAACTCCCTGCTATTAAAAAGACAAAAACGGGTTATTCTACTTCAGCAGATGTATTAGAAAAGCTTGAAGAAGACCACGAAATTATTCGAGAAATTCTTCATTTTAGACAACTAGGAAAATTACAATCAACCTATATTGAAGGGTTATTGAAAGTAGTTAATCCTAAAAATGATAAAGTTCATACCCGTTACAACCAGGCATTGACTCAAACCGGAAGATTAAGCTCAACCGACCCTAACTTACAAAACATCCCAATTCGTTTAGAGGAAGGGAGAAAAATACGTCAAGCTTTCATTCCTTCAGAGGAAGACTGGGTCATTTTTGCAGCTGACTACTCACAAATCGAGTTAAGAGTCCTTGCTCATATTGCTGGAGACGAAAAGCTTATAAGTGCTTTTAAAGAAGACTTAGATATTCATACGAAAACAGCTATGGAAGTATTTAATGTTCAAGCGGATGAAGTGACTTCTAATATGCGTCGTCATGCAAAAGCAGTTAACTTTGGAATTGTATATGGAATCAGTGACTATGGTTTATCTCAAAGTTTAAATATAAATAGAAAAGAAGCAGGTAAATTTATTGAGAAATATCTAGACAGCTACCCTGGTGTAAAAGATTATATGGAAGATATTGTTCACGATGCGAAGCAAAAAGGTTACGTATCAACCCTACTTCAGAGAAGGAGATATCTACCTGAGATTACGAGTAGAAACTTTAACTTAAGAAGCTTTGCTGAACGTACAGCCATGAATACCCCAATCCAAGGTAGTGCGGCAGACATCATTAAAAAGGCTATGATAGACATGGCCCATCGCCTAGAAAAAGAAGGACTAAAAACAAGATTACTCCTTCAAGTACACGATGAGCTGATTTTCGAAGCTCCAAAAGAAGAAATCGAAAAGCTAAAAGAAATTGTCCCAGATGTAATGGAACACGCAGTCGAACTAAAAGTTCCACTTAAAGTGGACTTCTCTTATGGACCAACGTGGTTTGATGCGAAATAGTATAGAATATGGGTTGTTGAAACTTTGCGTGATATATCTGTCATAATTACCTATCTGAGTTGATTGGAGCGGAAGGCACTTGACTCCTGCAAGAATAGAGGGGATGGGAGACCCCACAGGCGACACGCCGAGGAGGCTCCCGTCACTCCTTGCGGAAAGCAAGTGCCTGAAGCGGAAATCAACGGGCATCATTATAGATCAAAAGTTTTTCGGAGGTATGGACGTGCCTGAACTACCAGAAGTGGAAACCGTCAGAAGAACATTAGAAGCATTAGTATTAGACAAAAAAATTAAATCAGTTTCTGTCTTCTGGCCGAAAATGGTGAAAAAACCAGAAGAGGTTGAGCAATTTAAAGACGGCCTTGTTGGCCAAAGTATCCAAGAAATAGGAAGACGAGGGAAATTCCTCATCATCTACACAGAAAAGTTTGCTTTAGTATCTCATTTAAGAATGGAAGGTAAATATGGGCTTTTTCAGAGCGATGAAACAGTCGATCTCCATACCCATGTTATCTTTCATTTTGAAGATGGAACAGAGCTCCGCTACAAAGATGTAAGAAAATTTGGTACGATGCACTTGTTTGAAAAGGGTCAAGAATTTACTGTTTTACCTTTGTCTCAATTAGGCCCTGAGCCATTTACAGAAGAATTCTCTATAAGTCAGCTTTCTGAGCAATTAGAAAAAACCAATCGATCGATCAAAACAGCTTTACTTGACCAAAAGCTTGTTGTTGGCCTAGGGAATATATATGTAGATGAAGCATTATTTCGTTCTGGCATCCACCCTGAACGAAAAGCTAATTCTTTAAATAAGAAGGAAATCAAGAAATTACACGAAGAAATTGTTAAAACCTTATCAGAAGCAGTCGAAAAGGGTGGTAGTACGATTCGTTCTTATGTCAACTCTCAAGGGCAAATTGGGATGTTCCAATTAGAGCTATACGTGTATGGCCGAAAGGGAGAGCCTTGTAAAGTTTGTGCAAGTCCATTAGAAAAAATTGTCGTGGGTGGAAGAGGGACCGTCTTTTGCCCGAAGTGTCAAAAGGTTAAATAAAGAAAATCTCAGGGAATTCCTGAGATTTTTTTCTACCAACAAATGATTAACATCGGATAGGCATTTTCCATATACTATCTTAGCTTTTTGATAGGAAGGAGCTCTATCCAATGGTTTATACAGTCTCACTTCTACTACTTGCTTTAGCTGTTAGTCTTGACAGTTTTAGTGTAGGGTTCACTTACGGTCTGAGGAAAATGAGAATTCCTTTTAAATCAATCTTGGTTATTGCCTGCTGTTCAGCAGTAACATTAATGATAGCAATGGGTATAGGGCATATCATTGAAAAATTTATTTCTCCAGATTTGGCAGAAAGTGTCGGGGGAATTGTTTTAGTGTTAATTGGAGGATGGGTGTTATTTCAGTTTTTTCGCCCGGAAAAATTGAAAGATGACGCACTTCCACATGAGAAAACAATTGTGAACTTTGAAATCAAATCTCTCGGACTAGTAGTGAATATTTTGAAAAAGCCCATGTCTGCTGATTTTGATAAATCAGGAACTATAACAGGAATTGAAGCATTTATGCTAGGGTTTGCTTTATCCTTAGATGCCTTTGGTGCAGGTATTGGTGCTGCTATGCTTGGTTTTTCCCCTTTATCATTAGCTGTGACAGTGGCATTTATGAGTTCTTTATTTGTGTTTCTAGGCATGAGAATGGGAGTAAAGTTATCTAAAATTAGCTGGATGCAAAATTTTTCTTTTATTCCAGGTGTTTTACTCATTATTTTAGGGATATGGAAAATATAAGATGGTTATGTGAACTATAAACATTTTTTGCGAATAGAACCGAAAATAAATTAAAATAAATATAGTATACAAATCTAAGTATGTTTCATTTTCTAACATTCTGGGTGTTGGTAAGACATTTATACATCAGTGAGGAAATGCTCACTGATGATTTTCACTTTAAGGAGATTATAAAATGAGTTTAATTATTGGTCTAACGGGTGGAATTGCTAGTGGAAAAAGTACAATTTCAAACATGCTTAAAGAAAAAGGAATCCCTGTTATAGATGCGGATGTAGAAGCAAGACTTGCTGTTGAGATTGGTGAACCAGCTTATGAGGAAATTGTTTCTTATTTTGGTAGGGAAATTTTAAATGAGGATCATACGATTGATCGTGCAAAATTAGGTGCTATTATTTTTAATAACGAAGAAAAACGCTTAAAGCTAAACAGTATTGTTCATCCTGCTGTCAGGAAACATATGACTGAGAAGAAAGAAAGGGAAATTGAGAAAGGTTCAAACATAATCGTATTGGATATACCACTTTTGTTTGAAAGTAAATTAACTTATATGGTGGACAAGGTTTTGCTCGTATATGTTAGTGAAGAAGTACAGTTACAACGATTGATGAACCGTAATCAATTGACCGAGGATGAGGCAACTGCTCGTGTTCTTTCACAAATGCCTCTAAAGGATAAACTCCAACTTGCTGATGCGGTTATAGACAATAACGGAACGATACAGCAAAGTGAGGACCAACTTAACCATATTCTTTCTAAATGGAATAACTAAGTTGAATGTGCACATATGATGAAGATAATTGCTGTCTAACTATGAGTCAAAATTTACGAAGTGAGCAGCAATTCATATTCTAACATTTCTGAATTGTTAATTATTAAAAAATCCGCATTTTAGTCATCACAAATCAGTCCTATTATGTTATACTAATTGTAAATACGAGCAACAAAAGTATAACATTTATGCGGAGGGAGCCGTAAAATGAAGGCTAAAATTGCGATTAATGGGTTTGGAAGAATTGGAAGAATGGTATTTAGAAAGGCTATTCTTGAAGATCAATTAGAAGTAGTTGCTATAAATGCTAGCTATCCATCAGAAACGTTAGCACATTTAATAAAGTATGACACAAATCACGGGAAATTCGTAGGGGAAGTTATTGCTGAGGATGATGCTCTAATCGTTAATGGTAAAAGAGTTCAGTTATTAAGTAACCGTAACCCTCAAGAACTACCATGGAAAGAATTAGAGATTGATATTGTTATAGAAGCAACAGGAAAATTTAATTCAAAAGATAAAGCTAGTCTACATCTAGAAGCTGGTGCGAAGAAGGTTATTTTAACAGCACCTGGTAAAAATGAAGATGTAACGATCGTTATGGGAGTAAATGAAAGCGCATTAAATATTGATGAGCATAGTATTATTTCAAATGCTTCATGTACTACAAACTGTTTAGCACCTGTAGTTAAGGTACTTGATGAGCAATTCGGTATAATTAACGGCTTAATGACTACCGTTCATGCTTATACAAATGATCAAAAGAATATTGACAATCCACATAAAGATTTACGTCGTGCTCGTGCATGTGCACAATCAATTATCCCAACAACAACTGGTGCTGCAAAAGCTTTATCTTTAGTCTTACCAGAAACAAAAGGGAAATTACATGGAATGGCTTTACGTGTTCCAACTTCAAACGTTTCTCTTGTAGACTTAGTTGTTGACTTAAAGCGTGAAGTAACGATTGATGAAGTAAACCATGCATTTGAAACAGCAGCGGAAGGATCTCTAAACGGTGTCCTTGATATTACAGATGAGCCATTAGTATCTGTAGACTTCAACACAAATCCACATTCGGCTATCATTGATGGTCTATCTACTATGGTAATCGGAGCTAATAAAGTTAAAGTATTAGCTTGGTATGATAACGAGTGGGGCTACTCTTGCCGAGTGGTAGACCTTACTAAATACGTTGCACAAGAATTAAAAAAATCATCTTCTGTTGAAGTACGATAAATACATGTTTAGTAAACAAGCTTACCGGTAAATATCGGTAAGCTTGTTTGCGTTCTTCAGGTCTTTTTAAGAAAAAATCAAATATTATTTTGAAAAACACTATCTGCTTAATCCTCTTTATAGCTCAACTATTCTACTAATTTATAATAAAAATAACAAAAAAGTGCTTGCCATTTTAATAAATTTTTAAATAAAAATGTACAAATGATGGTTGCAAAAAAAATATAAAGGAAGTATACTATTCCTCGTGAACTTCTCGAAATTTGGTAAGCATGGCTACTTAAAGGGTTAGGACCTCTTTGGACTAACTTTCCCCCGTGGTAGTTATATTCCAGAAAAATAGGGAAATTCAGTATTAGTAGGAAAATAGTTTAAAGGGGGAAATTTGAATATGGAAACTATGGGTCGTCACGTTATTTCAGAATTATGGGGTTGCGATTTTGAGAAGTTAAATGATTTAGAGCAAATTGAACAAATCTTTGCTGATGCTGCATTAAAATCTGGTGCAGAAATTCGCGAGGTTGCGTTCCACAAATTTGCGCCACAAGGTGTAAGTGGAGTGGTTATTATCTCTGAGTCTCACTTAACAATTCACAGCTTCCCAGAGCATGGTTATGCTAGTATTGATGTATATACGTGCGGAGACATGGATCCTAATATTGCTGCAGATTACATTGCAGAAGCATTAGGAGCACAGACTCGTGAGAATATCGAAATTCCACGCGGAATGGGTCCTGTTCAAGTTAAAGCAGCTCAAGCGAAAGCATTATAATTTTAATTAAAATTAACTTTACAAATCCGAGAGGTGTATTTATTACACCTCTTTTTATTTTTATCTAGATTCGGTGTAAAATAGTAAATATACATAGACTGTTTGTACGTTATACTACAAAAATGCGGCAAAGGATGATAAAATGACACTTTTTGGTGGATTGTTAAAAAGATTTGAAAAGCAATGTGAAACATCAGACAATCATAAAGATGAATCCCTTCAAACTAGGTATTATAAGGGTAACTTAAATCAACTTTTTACTACTGTTGAGGAAATCTTCAATAATGATAAGCAGGCAAAAGTTGTTAACTCCGCAAAAGAACATGGAGAGCTAGCCATTGAAGTGAACCGTGGGCGGAAGATTTTTATGATTATTACCATCATCACCGTAAAGCCCTATCAAACGGCTGTGGATATTAATGCATCAACAGAATCAGGTTCCTTAACAGGTGTATACGGACAACTGAAAGAAGAAATTTTACGCTTTTATCAGAAATTAGATCAAAAATCTACATACATCGGCTCAGGGAAGAATGTATAATTCATTCCTACTACTTGTACTAACATCTTCTTTTTTATAAGATATTAGTATGAAGAAATTACGGAACCATTAGAAGTGAGATACGGAGCTGATTGTATGAAATGCCCAACGTGCCAAAATAACAATACCCGTGTTCTTGATTCTCGTCCTGTTGATGAAGGCAGATCCATACGTCGCAGGAGAGAGTGTGAAAAATGTTCCTTCCGCTTTACTACATTTGAGAAAGTGGAGGAAATCCCTTTAATTGTTGTAAAGAAAGAGGGAACACGCGAGGAGTTTAGTCGTGAAAAAATGTTGCGTGGACTTATTAAAGCTTGTGAAAAGAGACCCGTTGCATTAAAGGAACTTGAAGGAATTGCCTCAGAAGTTGAAAAGGAATTACGTAATCTAGGGGTTTCAGAAATTAAAAGTGAATTAGTCGGAGAAATGGTGATGGATCGACTGGCAAAGATTGATGAAGTGGCTTATGTTCGTTTTGCGTCTGTTTACCGACAGTTCAAAGATATTAATGTATTTATAGAAGAGCTTAAAGAATTAATTAAAAAAGAACAGTAAAAGTAGTTTTTATGAGCTAAAGGGGTGCTTTGGCTCTTTTTTATCATGGTTGTTTTTCGCAATGAACAGGTTTATTAAATAGTGAAAGGTTTGAATAATTTTATGGTGCAGCATTGGCAGGAGATGCTACCTATTGACCGATATGTCGCTTCCTCTAACGGTCTACTTTATGAGTATGATCGAAAAATATTAACATTCTTATATCAACCTCTTATCGGGCCAACATCTTTAAGCCTTTACTTCACTCTTTGGGCACAGGTGGAGGAAAATCGTCTATGGTCTGAATCAAGCTCTCATCATGGGTTAATGAACATTATGGGATTAAATCTAAATGACATTTACCAGGCGAGATTAAAGCTTGAAGGAATTGGACTTATAAAAACGCTTGTTCGAGTAGAAGATGGGACAAGGTCTTTTATTTATGAACTTCAACCGCCGCTTACTCCAGATCAATTTTTTTTAGACGGAATGCTAAACATTTATCTATATCGTAAAATTGGCAAGAATCAATATTTAAAATTAAAAAGGTTTTTTAGTGATAAAGCGGTTCAAGCTGAAGAACGATATGAAAACATAACAAGAGCATTTCAGGATATATATGAAACGGCCACTCCAACTACTTTTCAATTTTCAGAGGATGCAGAGAACATTCAGCAGGAAGAAGGTCAAGTTTTTGTAGGGAGAAATCATTCTACCAGTATTCAAGTGGATGAAACAGGATTTGACTTTGACTTGCTATTAGCGGGTTTAACAGAAGCGCTAGTGCCTCGAAACTCTTTAACAAAGAAAGTTAGAGAAGCCATTAGTAATCTTTCCTTTTTATATGGAATTGATCCTATCCAAATGAAAAATCTCGTCTTAAGCTCCCTAGATGCAGACGATAAAATAAATATAGAAGACCTACGTAAAGCTGCTCGAGATTGGTTTCAATTTGAGAATCAAGATCAGCTCCCTTTACTTATCGATAAGATTCAACCCCCAATGAATCAATCGAAAACACGTGAGCCCAAAACTCAAGAAGAACAATTGATACATTATCTAGACACAACCTCTCCTCGACAATTATTAATCGATATTTCAGGTGGAGGAGAGGCTTCTAAATCTGACCTACAAATTATTGAGGATGTTATGTTTCAACAGAAGCTTTTACCAGGTGTTGTTAATGTGTTGATTCAATATGTTTTGCTTAAGACAGATATGAAATTAACAAAAGGTTATGTAGAGAAAATTGCTTCTCACTGGGCTAGAAAGAAAATTAAGACGGTTAAAGAGGCAATGGAGCTTGCCAAGAAAGAGCACCGTCAATACTTAGATTGGGCTGAAGGGAAAACAGCCAAAACTCCTGGGAAGAAAAAGCCTATTCGAACAGAGGCTCTACCTGATTGGTTCGACCATGAGCAAGAAAACAAACCAAATGTTACAAATGAAACAGAAAAAACAGAAGACTATGAAGCGAAAAAACGTGCACTTGAGGAAAGGCTAAAAAAATATAAAAGCTAAGGAGGTGACTTTAAGTGGAAAAAATTAATGAAACATTAAAGAAACTAGCTTCTAGTTCAAATTTTCAGCTAAGATATGAAAAAATGAGAGAAGATACATTAAAGCACCCTGACGTTAGGAGTTTTTTACTCGATCATAAGAATGAAGTAACGAAAGAGATGGTTGATAAAAGTCTTACGAAGTTATATGAGTATTCTAATCAAAGCAAAGAGTGTCAAGGATGTCCTAGCTTAGAAGGCTGTGTAAACATTATGAAGGGCTATCATCCAGAGTTAGTGATTACAAGAGGAGCTATTGATATTCATTATGATCGCTGTCCTCGTAAAGTCATTCATGATGAAAGAAAGAAAAATGAACTTTTAATTAAAAGCCTTTACGTTCCAAAGGATATTTTAAAGGCATCTTTTGCGGATATTGATTTGCATGGAGATATGGCTGGGCGCATTGATGCTGTAGATCGAGCGACACAATTTGTGGAAAACTATGACTCTGAAAATCCACCAAAGGGATTATTCCTATACGGTAAATTTGGTGTTGGAAAATCCTATTTATTAGGGGCTATAGCCAATGAGTTAGCCAAGAAGAAAGTATCATCGATGATTGTTTACTTCCCTGAGTTATTAAGGGAATTAAAGAACTCAATTGGAGATTCCACTCTAAATGAAAAGATAGAAATGATTAAAAGAGAACCGGTTCTAATGATAGATGATATTGGTGCTGAAACCATGACAAGTTGGACAAGAGATGAAGTACTTGGTCCACTGTTACAGTTTAGAATGCTAGAAAACTTACCAACCTTCTTCAGTTCAAATTTTGATTATGACGGCCTAGAGCACCATTTGACCTATAGTCAAAGAGGGGAAGAAGAAAAGATGAAGGCTCGCCGTATTTTAGAGCGCATCCGATATCTATCCACACCTGTTTTAGTAGACGGGCCGAATAGGAGAAGGTAATAAAACATTACTATAAAATTGCTGGACGAAATATTTTCGTTCAGCTTTTTTATTTACTTAGGAAAGTAAGTGGCCCGAGTGGAAATTAGCGGTCTTCATTAAGAGAAAAATACCAAGTCATTCCTTTTCTCGCTTCTATTTTGGCCAAGTCCCCCATATACATGAAAACAGAGACTAGTGTTCTGCAGATCCTGACCTTAATTTATAAGAAATCTGCAGAGTTTAAATTTTCGAGGGGGGATTTGGTTGATTGAAATCATCTTCCAAAATAAGAAGGATGCTAAAAGACTATATCAATATCTACAGCAAAAGTTGCAAACCTTCCATTTTAGAAAAAATGATATTCTTCTTTTAGAAGATCAACATATAGTAAAAGTTAGTTACAATATCGAACTAAATGATTTAGTGAAAAGGGCTTTCTCTCATTTTATAATGGAGATCAAACAGGTTGAGTGGCTCCAAATCATTTTAAAAGAACAATTCTTTTATGAAGATGAGGATGAACAACAACAAATAATTGATATTGTCCAAGCCATTCTTGATGGGAATAGAATTGATTTACATTCTTTTATTGAGGACGACGATCAAGTGCATCGTCTGGAAGAGACGATTGATCAAATGTTCCAAGAAAACGTTTCTTTTTCATTTGATTCTTTCGTTAGATTTCGGATGAGGCCATTTATAGATTCCTTAGGTAAATACGTAGAATTAGCAATTGATGAATACAAAATGGAACAAGAATATCAGATGTTTATTCAAATGTTAAGAGAATTTTTGAATGGGAGAAAGGCGAAGATTAGTCAACTTCATCTCATGATGGATGACGAAGTAACCTTTTATGATGCACAGTTTTATGAGATTAAAAGGGCAGAGTTAGTAAGGATGGTTGATCGTAAGTTGATTTCAAATCATCCTGTTTATATAGATTCTGTAACCATTGCACCATTACTTTCCATTTCACCAGAAACGATTTATTTATATACAGATGATTGTGAGCAACCGCTTATTCGAACCATTTGCAATATATTTGAGGAACGGATGATTATCAAACCGTTAACCTCCTTTTATGATATGAAGAGAAAGATTTCTATGACAGCAGAAGAAAAAATGTAGAGAATGCCCTTGATTTTCCCATTTTAACAAACTATAATAACGTACATAGCATTGGCCCGTTACATATCATTTCTTATTTCGGAAATACTTTTTAAATGGAGCCAAGCAATTGCAAAATTAGATTAATGTAAATGTCTTGATGAGGACATGGGTATTCTTGTACGGTTTTCAGAGAGGGAAGGGATTGGTGCAAACTTCCTAACACGATATGAATGCTTACCACCTCTAAACTTCAATCAGGAACAGCACTCGGAACTACGAGGTTAAGTATTGATTGACGGCTAAAAACCGTTACCTTTTTTTCTAAAGTCACAATCATGTGTTTATTATTGTGAAAATTAGGGTGGAACCACGTGTTAATGATAACTCGTCCCTTTCATAGGGACGGGTTTTTTTATTTTGCTTTTTTAAACGAAGGAGGAAAAAAATTATGTCAGACGTTGTTAAATTATCGTTTCCAGATGGAGCTGTGAAGGAGTTTCCAAAAGGTACGACAACGGAAGATGTTGCAGGTTCAATCAGTCCTGGACTAAAAAAGAAAGCCTTAGCTGGTAAAGTTAGTGGTCAATTATTTGACCTTCGCCGTCCAATTGAAGAGGATGGATCAATCGAAATTATTACTCAGGACCATGCAGATGCATTAGAAATTTTACGTCACAGCTCTGCACACTTACTAGCACAAGCAATCAAACGTTTATATAAAAACGTTAAGCTTGGTGTAGGTCCAGTAATCGAAGGTGGATTCTACTATGATGTTGATGTAGAAGAAGCAATTACGCCTGAAGATTTAACGGCCATTGAAAAAGAAATGAAAAAAATCATCAACGAAAATATCGAGATCGTTCGTAAAGAAGTGAGTCGTGAAGAAGCAATTCAACTTTACAAAGAAGTTGGTGACGAATACAAGCTTGAGTTAATTGAAGCTATTCCTGCAGGTGAAACGGTAACTATTTACGAGCAAGGTGATTTCTTTGACTTATGTCGTGGAGTTCACGTGCCATCTACTGGAAAGCTAAAAGAATTTAAGTTATTAAGTATCGCTGGTGCTTACTGGCGTGGAGATAGCGACAACAAAATGCTTCAACGTATTTACGGAACTGCTTTCTTCAAGAAGGAAGATTTAGAAGAGCATTTACGTCTTTTAGAAGAAGCGAAAGAACGTGACCACCGTAAGATTGGTAAAGAGCTTAACTTATTCATGAATTCAATGAAAGTTGGACAAGGCTTACCATTATGGCTGCCAAAAGGTGCAACGATTCGCCGTATCATTGAGCGTTATATCGTGGATAAAGAAGAGCGCCTTGGTTATGATCACGTTTACACTCCAGTAATGGGTAGTGTTGAACTTTATAAAACTTCAGGTCACTGGGATCATTACCAAGAGAATATGTTCCCTGTAATGGATATGGACAATGAGCAACTAGTTCTTCGCCCGATGAACTGCCCTCACCATATGATGATTTTCAAAAATGGTATTCATAGTTACCGCCAGCTTCCAATCCGTATAGCTGAACTTGGTACAATGCACCGTTATGAAATGTCTGGTGCTTTATCAGGGTTACAACGTGTTCGTGGGATGACTCTAAATGATGCTCATATCTTTGTACGTCCAGATCAAATCAAGGAAGAGTTAAAACGTGTCGTTCAATTAGTGTTAGAAGTATATAAAGACTTTAATTTAAATGACTATTCATTCCGTTTGTCATATCGTGATCCTCAAGATACAGAGAAATACTATGCAGATGATCAAATGTGGGATCGTGCACAAAGCATGCTAAAAGAAGCAATGGACGAGCTTGGATTAGATTACTTTGAAGCAGAAGGGGAAGCGGCATTCTACGGCCCTAAACTAGATGTTCAAGTAAAAACAGCTTTAGGTAAGGAAGAGACTTTATCAACGGTTCAATTAGACTTCTTATTACCAGAGAGATTTGAATTATCATACATCGGGGAAGATGGAAAGCAGCATCGTCCAGTTGTTATCCACCGCGGAGTTGTTTCAACAATGGAGCGCTTCGTTGCCTTCCTAATTGAAGAGTATAAAGGAGCTTTCCCAACTTGGTTAGCACCTGTTCAAGTACAAGTGATTCCAGTTTCTCCAGATGCTCATTTTGAGTATGCAAAACAAGTACAAGAACAATTACAAGCAGAAGGTTTCCGTGTGGAACTTGACGATCGTAATGAGAAAATTGGTTACAAAATCCGTGAAGCGCAAATGCAAAAAGTACCATATATGCTAGTTGTTGGTGATAATGAGGTTTCTGAAAACGCAGTGAATGTTCGTAAATATGGTGAACAAAAGTCAGAAACACTTCCATTTAGCGACTTTATGGAAAGCCTTAAAGCGGAAGTAAAACGCTCATAATTTAGTGAGAAAAGAGAGGTGTAAAAGCCTCTCTTTCTTACGTAGAGAGAATAAAATTAATCAAACTAATACCATGTAAAAAATGGTTTTATAAACAAAATATCAAAAAAGACTTGTCATACTTAAATATATTTGCTACAATTCATTTCGTTGCAGTAAATATTGATTCGTTGACACAAGGTCATCTTTTGTGATATAGTTGCTTAGGTAAATTGAATACGAGTTTGAGGAAAAGAAGAAGCACCCGCTTCTCACCTGATTGACGCAGTTAAGCAGTTGGCAGGTTTTACGAACGTTTCTAGTTAAACTTTATTGTTTTCGTAAAGTGTGGGTGTTTTGTGCATCCACACTTTTTTGTTTATCTAATGAAGTTTATCAAATGTACGATTCAACCTTTGAGTCATAATCTTAGCTAGAAATATGGTGCAATAATTACTTTTATAAAATCGTAATTTCTTGACCCAGACGTTGTATTCGTATAAAACCTTGGAGGTGTCTAACTATTAGCAAAGACATGTTGTTAAACGAGGGTATTCGTGCCCGCGAGGTTCGTCTTATTGACCAAAATGGCGAGCAATTAGGTATTAAATCTAAAAACGAAGCACTTGAAATTGCAGCTCGTGTTAATCTTGATGTCGTTCTTGTTGCTCCAAATGCTAAGCCACCTGTAGCTCGTATCATGGACTATGGAAAGTTTAAGTTTGAACAGCAGAAGAAAGAAAAAGAAGCACGTAAAAATCAAAAGATTATCAACATTAAAGAAGTTCGTCTTAGCCCAACAATTGATGAGCATGACTTTAACACAAAGTTACGTAATGCGATTAAATTCTTGGAAAAAGGCGATAAAGTAAAAGCATCGATCCGATTCAAAGGTCGTGCCATTACTCATAAAGAAATCGGTCAACGTGTTTTAGTCCGCTTTGCTGAAGCTTGTAAAGAAGTAGCAACAGTGGAATCACATCCAAAAATGGATGGTAGAAGCATGTTTATGACATTAGCACCTAAAAACGATAAGTAAACGAGGAGGAATCCCAAATGCCAAAAATGAAAACTCACCGTGGCGCTGCTAAGCGTTTCAAGAGAACAGGATCTGGTAAACTTAAACGTTCTCATGCTTACACAAGCCACTTATTCGCTAACAAATCTACAAAACAAAAACGTAAACTTCGCAAAGGAACTTTAGTTTCTTCAGGCGATTACAAACGTATCCGTAACTTATTAGTAAATCTTAAGTAATATTGGGAAATTAGGAGGGAAATTAAATGCCACGTGTAAAAGGCGGTACAGTTACTCGCAAACGTCGTAAAAAAATTATTAAATTAGCTAAAGGTTATTACGGTTCAAAACATACATTATACAAAGTTGCTAACCAACAAGTAATGAAATCATTAATGTATGCTTTCCGCGATCGTCGTCAAAAGAAACGCGACTTCCGTAAATTATGGATCACTCGTATCAATGCAGCTGCTCGTATGAACGGTCTTTCTTACAGCCGTTTAATGCACGGTTTAAGCGTTGCTGGTATCGAAGTTAACCGTAAAATGCTTGCTGAATTAGCAATCGCTGACGAAAAAGCATTTGCTGAATTAGCAACTGTTGCTAAAAATAGCTTAAACAAATAATTTTAACATATAATAGAGCCATCCTCTTAGAGGGTGGCTTTTTCAATTCAAGTGCAAAAGAGGAGTTGTGAAGTTTATGTTATACATAGTTTTTTATCTAGTAATCATTAATTTAATTGGATTCTATATAATGTTTGCAGATAAGCAGAAAGCAAAGAAACAACAATATCGAATACAGGAGAAAACAATTTGGATGGTTGCTTTTATTGGAGGAGCAGCTGGAGCCATGATTGGCATGAACACTTTTAGGCATAAAACGAAACATACCTCATTTAAATGGGGATTGCCATCGTTAACTATAATAGAAATAATTGTAATACTATGGTTAGCTGATTTATTGTCATAACATCCATTCGTTTTCTATAAGCTTTAGTAACAACTAGTTTTTCAGCTGAAGAAGGTGAAAACATCATGGAAGATGAATTAGCAATGATTTTTATAATGGTGAAATCGGGTGGAATATTAGCACCTATAGCATTTATTTTGATTCATTTTTTAAGGCAGTTTCTTTTCTTTCCGGTTGTGGTTATTTGCATAGCAGGAGGAGCACTTTTTGGCACGCTTGCTGGAACTATTTATTCAATAATCGGGTTATTTTTAAGTAGTCTATTATTTTATGTACTTATTCATAGATTGCCCAACACACATAAGAAGCTTTCTACTATTAAGAGGAAGTGGTTTGGTGAGTACCGTAATTTAACCATGAGTCAGATTGCTATCTTACGGCTTATACCGTTTGTGCATTATCATTTACTTAGCTTTTGTTTGTTAGAGCGCTACAAGGGCTTTAAAGATTACATGAAGGCTTCTGTTATCACGAATATCCCTTTGGCTTTCTTTTATACGGTCTTTGGAGAGTTCATCAGTCGTTTTACACCAACGATGATTGTGATTATATTATTCTCGCTTTCTTTTCTAGTCTATGCTTTACGAGAGAAAGTGGCTGTTATTAAATGGAAAGAGTTTTTTAATCAGGCTGCTTAAAAGAAAAAACGTTCGGGAAAATTTTCCGAACGTTTTTTTTAAGAATTTACTTTTGAAAAGGCGTTTCTGATGGATGTTCTTTTTTCATAAATTCTTTTATAGGACTTTTCCAGTCAATTTTAGCATTTGGGTAGCCTTCTAATATCTTCCTCTCAATAAACAGGAAATCTTCACGAACTAATCCCTGTAAGGCCGATACTTTATGGGGCCATACAAAAATGGAGATTACTTCAAACGCATTTTCTGTTGTACCTAAATATTTTTCCCCTTCAAATAATACCCCTTTATAAGTAATTAAAAAGTTTTTACGAACATTATTTTTGTCATCTAAGAAATAATAGCGTTTTTGCTCATGAGCGAGCTCTAGCTTTCGTTTTGGGTTGAGCACAAATTTTATGGCAGTGTAAATCAAGAAAATAATAAGAGCAAATAAAAGGAAGCGTAATAGCCACATATCGCAAAGCTCCTCCAACAAATGATTTTTAACCTATTTACGTATCAAGCACAGAAAAGTTTCATTTAAATTATATTTTTTTAAAACTTCTTTAATAAAGATATTTCGTATTACGAAAACTATATTTTATATAATAATTTAATAAAAGAGAATAATATATGGTATTATCCTATACATGTTATTGTAATTTGAAACAAAGGGTGAAAAACATGAAATTACAGAATTTGTTTGAAATGCAAAAGAGTTTAGATCATCATATTGAAGAAAAGCACAATCTAACTTCTGATGATTTATTTGACAGAAAAGTCTTGGCTCTTCTAGTAGAAATCGGGGAATTAGCAAACGAAACGAGATGCTTTAAGTTTTGGAGTTTAAAGGAGTCTAACTCTAAAGATGTTATATTAGAGGAATTTGTAGATGGTATTCATTTTATTTTATCATTAGGAATTGAAAGTGGTTATAACCATCTAAAAGAGATTAATATAGAGCGATCTCCAGAAACTTCACTAAGTGATCAATTTTTAAAAATCTATGAATTAATCACCACATTCCGATTAAATCGTTCTATTGAAAATTATAAATTAGTGTTTGAGAGTTATTTACTTTTAGCGAACCAATTAGGATTCACAGATGGAGACATTGAAAGAGCATATGTATCAAAGAATGAAGTAAATTATAAGAGACAACAAGAAGGATATTAAATAATTTTTGTGCATTTTTAGAAAACTCTGTATAATGTAAATGATACTACATACTAAGGGAGTCGAAATAAATGGCTAAATTAGATGAAACATTATTAATGCTAAAAGATTTAACAGATGCAAAAGGTATTCCTGGTAACGAGCGCGAACCTCGTGAAGTGATGAGAAAATACATAACTCCATTCGCAGACGAAGTAACAACGGATGGTCTGGGCAGCTTGATTGCTAAAAAGGTTGGTAAAGAAGGCGGACCAAAAATCATGGTAGCTGGCCATTTAGATGAAGTTGGTTTCATGGTTACAAATATTGATGACAAAGGCTTCATTCGTTTCCAAACTGTTGGAGGCTGGTGGTCTCAAGTTATGCTGGCACAGCGTGTAACAATCGTAACGAGAAAAGGAGATGTAACTGGTGTGATTGGTTCTAAGCCGCCACACATCCTTCCTCCAGAAGCTCGTAAAAAGCCAGTTGAAATTAAAGACATGTTCATTGATATCGGTGCTTCTAGCCGTGATGAAGCTATGGAATGGGGAGTAAAACCTGGTGATATGGTCGTTCCTTATTTCGAATTTACGGTTATGAATAACGAAAAAATGCTATTAGCAAAAGCTTGGGATAATCGTATTGGTTGTGCAATTGCTATTGATGTTTTAAAACAATTAAAGGATGCAGAACATCCAAATGTGGTATATGGCGTAGGAACAGTACAAGAAGAGGTAGGTTTACGTGGTGCTCGTACATCTGCTCAAGCTATTGAACCCGATATCGGCTTCGGAGTAGACGTTGGAATCGCTGGAGATACTCCTGGAATCTCTGAAAAAGAAGCACAAAGTAAAATGGGTAAAGGACCTCAAATCATCCTTTATGATGCTTCCATGGTGTCACATAAAGGTCTTCGTGACTTAGTAACAGACACAGCTGATGAGCTCAATATCCCGTACCAATTTGATGCAATCCCTGGTGGAGGAACAGACTCAGGAGCTATCCATATTTCACATAACGGTGTTCCATCATTAGCCATTACCATTGCTACACGTTACATTCACTCACATGCAGCAATGTTACACCGTGACGACTATGAAAATGCTGTTAAACTAATTGTTGAAGTAATTAAACGTCTAGACCGTGAAACAGTAGATAAAATTACATTTGAATAAGATATAGAATAGTGAAAGGACTCTAGATTGCTCTAGGGTTCTTTTTTGATTCAAAATTAATGTAGACGATAGGGAGTGAGTGACTATACTACTAGTAAGGAGGTTTTGCGATGAAACGAGTAGTGTCCATCTTTCAATATGAACTTTTAAGAAAAGAATTTCAATACCTTGAAGACATAGGAGAACTAGCTCCACAACAAGCGAAGCATTTATTATCTTTCTATGAAGTACCAAGTCAAAAGAAAGAGCCACTAAATTTTATAAAAGTCCTTTCCATGATTGGGGCTTTGTTAATTGGTTTAGGAGTATTAAGTTTTGTAGCTAGCAATTGGGCAGGTTTAAGTGATTTAACGAAATTCTCCGTTCTATTATTAAGTTTAATATTAGGATATTTTGTTGCTTGGCTCACCGAGTATCGTAAACCAATACTATCTAAAAGCTTATATTACATTAGTGTATTTGTTTATGGTGCAGAGATATTCTATATAGGGCAGCTGTTTCATCTAGGTGGTAAGCTTGAAAATGCATTTTTGGCCTGGGCAATAGGCGTTTTTCCATTAGCTATTTATTTAAAAGATAAATTTTTATATGGATTAAGTTTCGTATTAATCTATCTAGTAATTGAGTTAAAATTTATGTTTGTTGGGGATCAGCTAAATCCGTCTACCTTTATGCTAATCATTCTTCCATTGTTGTTTGCGGTATGGTATTTCCTATTCAACAAGTATAGGCTGCTCCTAGTTGCAAATTTAGTGTTACTTTATCAATTTATACAAATGAAGTTTGCCATCCAACCATTAGAGCAAAATGATTTTCCAATGGTGTTCACTATCCTTTTGCCTCTATTGTTTGCTATAGGGCATAAATTCTTCAATAAATCTAATGCTATCTTTGTTGTTAATAGCTTATTGTTCCTTCAATGGATAGCTATGACTTTCTACTATTTTGAGGTTGAAAGAGTGGCTGTATTATTTGTCATCTTTTTACTAGTAGGAATAACCATCACTCATGTTCAACTACCATCATACAAACATACAATGAAAAACTTAGGAATCATTATTTCCTTTATTTCAGGCCTGATTTTAACGGCTAGGGACCTATGGATGGAAGGAATGGATATGTCACCAAATTCATTCACTTTCCCGTGGTGGATCGTGTTTGGAATAGGGTATATGATTTATGGTCTATTCCTTGTGTATCGCCAGCAATTAATTGGTGTTGTCATTGTCAGTGTATTAATTTTTCGATTCTATATTGATGTTTCATTAGTATTTTTAAATAAATCTATTGCTTTTCTAATAGGTGGAATAATCCTACTTGGACTGGGCTTTTGGTTTGAAAAAACAAGGAGAGGAGAGAGACGGAATGAACAGAAGAGCACCAAATAAACTTTTTTTCTTATCACTCCTTATCCCTGTGGCCGTACTTTGCTCCATGCTAATGAAACCATTGCAAGCAACTACTTTTGGAGATGAAGTAGTACTAGCTACTATACCTATCGATCCGCGAGATTTATTTTATGGAGATTATGTAATTTTGGATTTGGAGATAGATCAGGTGGAGGAGACATTGCTAGATGAAGAACTAAGGAAAGAGGTTCATAACTCCACATATGAGAATCAAATTACGGTTTATGTCTTGTTAAAAGAGGGAAGCGGGGGAATCTATACTGTAGATCGTGTTAGTAAAGATCGTCCTGAGGGAATTTTCATAAAAGGAAAAATGGAAGACTATTTAAACGAGGACATTGAAAATCAAGGAAGAAAGTTTGTTCACATTCATTACGGCTTAGATCGTTTCTATGTAGAAGAAGGGACCGGTCTTGAGCTTGAAGAACAGGCGCGTGAAGGAAAAGTATTAGTTAGTGTAAAGATATATAATGGATATGCTCTTTTGACAAATATAAAGGGTGTAAAGTACGGAAATGGGCTGCATTAAGTCCCCCTAAAATAAAGGAGGTAGAGGAAATAGATTTTTCCCTACTTCCTTTATTTATTAGTAAAGAGCACTGAGTTGATTGGAGGGGAAGGCGCTTGACTCCTGCGGGATGTAGAGGAAAGGTCGAGACCCCACAGACGGAACGTCGAGTTATCATGAACGAAACTAGCTCCTTACTCGTAAATTCGTAGGTTAATTTGGTAAGAATGTTTATTGATAAAACAAACCAAATCAGAGCTACATTACGGAAGGAGCTAGTTATTATGAAGGATA